>JAFUUG010000444.1 GCA_017483905.1 Bacillota bacterium | reverse complement strand
GATTTTCTTTTCCCGTCAGTTCCATCCATGAATAAACAAGCGTACCGCCTCTTGAAACAAAATTCATAAGTCGTCCGTTTTTCTTGAATCTCTCTGCTGTTGCTCTGTTTATACCGATATGGATAGTCTGGAAATCAACACCATCCTCTGCATGTGCTCTTACAACTTCGATAAATTCTTCTGCCATTATATCCTGTAATCTCTTGTGATGGTATCCTATTACATCATACATAGGCACAGTACCGACCATCGCATTTGATTCCTGTATAAGTCTTTGTCTGAATGCCTTAGTCTGTCCGTAAGAGCTGAGATCCATTATCGCCTCTGCCTTCATTTCAAGTGCAGCCTTTACCTTTTCCATTTCTTTGTCTATATTGGCACAGTCCTTTGATATTCCGAGATTTACGTTTATCTTTGTTCTCATTCCCATACCGACTGCTTCGGGATCAAGACTTTTATGATTTTTATTTGCGGGAATTATAATTTTTCCTTCTGCCATAAGTGCCATAAGTTCTTTTATATCAATATTTTCTTTTTTGGAAACTATCTCCATTTCCTTTGTAACTATACCTTTTCTTGCAGCTTCCATCTGTGTAGCGTATTCAGCCATTATTTTTTCTCCTTTGCATTTTTATATCATTTAATATATTTTTAACAGTATCACTTATATTGTCCGCACCGACTATCTCGCTTACCATACATATAGTCTTTGCTCCCCTTTCAAGAAGTTCATTCATATTATGTATTTTTATTCCTCCGATTGCCGTATACGGAAGATCAATATTATTCACAACATATTCAAGATACTCCACTCCGACGGGAGCGCATACATTATCCTTTGTATGTGTTTCGTATATAGGACCTACACCTATATAATCAGCACCGTCTTTAAGTGCTTTCTGTGCCTGCTGAGGCGAATGTGTCGAAAGCCCTATTATCATTTCCTCCCCCACAAGCTTTCTTACTTCTCTTATCGGGAGATCATCCTGTCCGATATGAACACCATCAGGCTTTACAAGCATCGCAATATCTATATTATCATTTATAATGAATGTAACACCTGCATTTTTTGTTATTTCTCTTATTTTCAGACATTCTTCATATCTTACCCTTATATCACGATATTTTTCTCTGTATTGTATTATCTTTGCGCCGCCCTTTATCATTTCTCCGACGACTGTAATATTATCCCGTCCCTTTGAAAGATTTTCAGCAGTTATACAATACAGCGGAAAATCAAGGAGTTTCTTTTTTCTTTCGTTTATCATATTTAATTGCTCCATTCTCAAAAAAGAAAAAGACTCATTCAGGCGAGCCTTTAACGTTAAAGCCTCCCTACGATAGCATTATCTATGTCAGGTCAAAGGGTCTTATCTCAGCTGCATAAATTTCTGCGGCACCCCCGGCAATACAAATATATTTTTTATTATACATCATACAAAAGAAATAATCAATAATAAAATCTTAAATTTCAAGAAATTTCCATATTGCACCTCCGATCGTCACTTTCTCTGTTGTATACGATTTTGTTATTCCTATCAAGAATACCAAGCAATTCAAAATAGGTATTTTACATTTCGGTTTATATGTGTTATTCTAAAAATACAAAAACATGGTAGGTGAGAATATGGCAAACGCAGCCGATAAAACAGCGGTAATGACTGATAATTTCAAAGATATGGGACTAAACGATAAAACAATTTGTAAATGCCCGACTTTGGTCAAAGAAAAGAGATAATCAGAGCTTGAAAATTTCCTTAAAAGCTATCGGCATATACTTCTTGACAGTGTTTACAAATATAACGCCCGTATCGACTGCCTTGGCTATTTCACCTATACACTCAGAAAAAACGGAGGTACTTAAAATGAAAAACGAAATGTTGACTTTAACTGCTGAATGGGATAAGACATTCCCGATATCCGACAAAGTCGATCATAAAAAGTTCACTTTCCACAATCGCTATGGAATAACCCTTGCAGCCGATATGTACACACCTAAGAACGCAGTCGGCAAGCTCCCTGCTATCGCTGTTTGCGGGCCGTTTGGTGCAGTCAAGGAGCAATGTTCCGGACTCTATGCACAGACACTTGCGGAGCATGGATTTCTCACCGTAGCTTTTGATCCGTCGTTTACAGGCGAAAGCGGCGGTATTCCTCGCTATATGGCTTCTCCGGACATCAATACGGAAGACTTTTCTGCTGCCGTTGATTTTCTCTCAATTCAGGAGAACGTAGATCCGGAACGTATCGGTATCCTCGGCATATGCGGTTGGGGCGGTATGGCAATTAATGCTGCTGCTATGGATACCCGTATCAAAGCAACAGTCGCTTCAACGATGTACGATATGACAAGAGTAAACGCAAAGGGCTATTTCGATGCCGATGACAGCGAGGAAAAACGCTATGCTATGAAGCAGGCACTTAACTCACAGCGTACCATTGATTACAAATCGGGCGAATACGAACTTGGCGGCGGTGTTATTGACCCTCTTCCCGGTGATGCCCCATACTTTGTCAAGGACTATCACGCATACTACAAGACAGAAAGAGGCTATCATCCTCGCTCCCTCAACTCCAACGGCGGATGGAACAAGATTGGCTGTATGTCATTCATCAATATGCCTATCTTACAATACAGTAATGAGATCCGCTCCGCAGTAATGGTAATGCACGGCGATAAGGCACACTCATTCTACTTTGGCAAAGACGCTTATGAAAATATGATAAAGGACAATCCTTACGCAGAAAACAAGCAGCTTCTGGTCATAGAGGGTGCTTCCCACACTGATTTGTATGACGGTGGTAAAAGCAAGGTGATTCCATTTGATAAGCTCGAAGCATTCTATAATGAATATATGAAATAAGCTCAAAAATAAGTTTAAAAGGAGGAAACATCAATGACCACATCAGAATTTCTTGATTTTATGAACAGCGGAAGACAGGTTGCGGCAGAGTGCGAAGTTCATCAGACTATGCACAAACTGAGTCAGGATGCTGTCAGAATTACAATGGAGATCAACAACTTTTATCATACGCCCGAAGAGATCAATGATTTAATGTCCGAACTGATCGGTGTTCCCGTGGAGGTCGGATTGTTTCCTCCGTTTTACACAGACTGCGGTAAGAATATCCATCTCGGCAAGGGAATATTCATCAACGCAGGCTGCAAATTTCAGGATCAGGGTGGTATATATATCGGAAACGGCGCACTGATAGGTCATAACACAGTACTTGCAACACTTAACCACGGACTCCTGCCGGAAGAACGCCATGATCTGATACCAAGACCCATTCATATCGGTAAAAATGTGTGGATAGGCTCAAATTCAACTATTTTGTCCGGTGTGACTATCGGTGATAATGCAGTCATCGGTGCAGGCTCGGTCGTGACAAAGGATATCCCTGAAAATATGATAGCAGTCGGCAGCCCGGCAAAAGTAATACGGAGTATTTATGATTAAAAAATGAGCGTAAAAAAAGCGGCTTGATTTTGCCGCTTTTTCCAATTTTTCTGTTTTTCCGATCATATGTGCATCGTTTACGCAATTGTATAACATCATTCAATTATTTCTTCCAACTCTATTCTGCACATTTTTTTCTCGGATATATATGCACCATTTGTAAGCAAAAGTGCACCAACGCCCTCTCTTCCGGGAGCAATCAGCTTTTCTCCGTAATTTATAGCATCAGTAAAGTTTTTAAGCATATCAATATAAAGTTTATGATCGCTCACTTTCGGAAACTCAATAATTTCACTTTTTATTTCCAAATCTTCTTTTGCATTG
>JAFUUG010000443.1 GCA_017483905.1 Bacillota bacterium | reverse complement strand
TATCTTTGTTCCGTTTTCTTTAAGTCCCTCAAATATTTCACACTTTGCCTTTAATATGCCCTCTCTGCTTCCGAGGTTTTCTATATGAGATACGCCTACGTTCGTTATAACAGCAATATCCGGCTTTGCTATCCTTGTCAGTTTGCTTATTTCTCCGAAATGATTCATTCCCATTTCAATAACAGCAGCCGTATGCCTCTCTTCAAGTCTGAATATCGTAAGAGGAACACCTATATCGTTATTAAAATTACCGTCCGTTTTAAGCACATTGTACTTTTCACTTAAAACAGATGAGATCATATCCTTTGTAGTCGTTTTTCCGACACTTCCGGTTATCGCAACTACAGGTATACTGAATAGACCAATATAGTATTTTGCGATATCCCCCAGTGCTTTTCTTGAATCCTTTACCTTTATCACTGCACAGTCGGCTTTAAAATCCTCTTCCGTAATTATTGCCGCAGCACCTTTTTCATGTGCCATATCCAGAAACTTATGTCCATCAAAGTTATCTCCTCGTATAGCCACAAAAAGCTGCCCTTTTTCAATCGTTCTTGTATCTGTCGATATTCCCGATATCTCGGTATTATTTTTATTGCCGCTGATCTCCCCCTCTGTCGCTTTTACAATATCATCAGTCATTAAATGTATCATTTATTTTTTCTCCTTTACATTCTTCAATGCCTCTGCTGCAACTTCCGTATCATCGAAATGGATCGTTCTGTCTTTGAATATCTCATAATTTTCATGTCCTTTTCCGGCAATGATCACCGAATCATTTCTTTCTGCAATTTCTATTGCCTTGAAAATAGCTTTCTTTCTGTCATCTATCATTTCATATTTGTCTGTTACATCTTTTATACCGGCTTCAATATCTCTTAAAATATCAAGCGGTTCTTCCGTTCTCGGATTATCATTCGTAACTATCGTATAGTCTGAAAGTTTAGCCGATATTTCACCCATTATAGGTCTTTTCTTTTTATCTCTGTCACCGCCGCAGCCAAATACAGTTATCACTCTGCCCTTTGTAAATTCTCTGACTGCCTTTATAATATTTTCAAGTCCGTCGGGAGAATGTGCATAGTCAACTATTACATTAAATCCCTTGTCATTAGGCACATTTTGTATTCTTCCCGGCACACCCTTTATATTTGCAATACCTTTTTGTATCGTTTTGCTCTCTATCCCTGCCTCCGCACAGGCAGCTATTACGCCCAAAGCATTGTATACACTGAATTTTCCTGGTATCATCAGTTCAAATCCTACTTTTTCGCCCTTTATCATTACCTCAAATTTAACTCTGTCCGTATAGAATTCAATGTTTTCCGCTTTGTAATCGCATTCGTTCTCTATTCCGAAAGTCTTTACATCACATTCCGCTTCATCTATTATCTTTTTGCTGTACTTATCGTCAATATTTATAATGCCCCTTTTACACATCTTAAACAGCTTTGCCTTAGCCGCACAATAATTGTCCATCGTCTTGTGCAAGTCAAGGTGATCCTGCGTAAGATTTGTAAATATAGCCGTATCGAATTTACATCCGTATACTTTGTCGAGTTCAAGACTATGTGAAGAAACCTCCATTATCACATCATCAACTTTTTCTTCTGCCATTTTTGCAAATAATTCATTTAATTCAATGGAATCCGGAGTTGTGCTTGTTGCAAAATCAAAATCAACTTTTTCTCCGCCTATCCTTATCTCTATCGTACCTATAACGCCTGTTTTTCTTCCGACTTCTCTCAATATACTTTCCATAAAGTAAGTCGAGCTTGTTTTTCCGTTAGTACCTGTTATACCGAATGTTCTGAATTTTTCCATCGGTTTTCCATAAAAATTCATTGATATGAGAGAAAGTGCCTTCCTTACATTTTCCGTTTTTATTACCGTTACACTTTCATCGATACCCTCTATATCCTTTTCGCATAATATTACCGATGCACCTTTTTCTTCTGCCATCTTTGCAAATTTATGTCCGTCTACCGTAAATCCGTTGATACAAGCAAACAAATATCCATCTTGCACCTTTCTCGAGTCTATCGTCAGCCCTTTTACATTTTTTTCGGTATCTCCACAGATTATATCAGCTTTCACATTTTGTATCAGTTCCTTAATCAACATCTCTTTCAACTGCCTTTCCTTAATTTGTATATAATATAACTTTACTGTTTACATTTAATTCGCTGCCGCTTTTCGGAAATTGATCAACTACCGTTTCTCCTTCTCCTACTACAACAGCTTCAAATTTTTCATTCATAAGCATATTTTTTGCTTCGCTGACCTTCAGTGAAACATAGTCCCCTACCGCAATTTTCTTCACTTCATCCAGTTGTAATTCAGTCTCACTGTATTCGGGTTCTACCCCTAAATACGGCAGTATATTGCTCATAAGCTCTTTCATTACAGGTCCTGCCACCTGCCCTCCGTAATAAACACCTGCCTGTGTTCCATTATAATACAAATACACCCTATTTTTCAATACAAAATAACAAAACAATTAATTCTTTTTTCGACTTTTTCTTTTTTCTCTTATATTTTTCGCCCTATAATATATATCTTTTTCTATTATTTTCGGAAAAATATCAAATTTCTTCACTTCTATACCATCTCTGCACCTCTTTCCGCATATCTTATATCCGCAGTAGCTTTCTTCTCTCAGTATTCTTGAAACGCTGTTTCTGTCCCATCTTGCAGCTTTATTATTCTTTCTTCCTCCGGGTGTATTTATCCCCCTGTCATTCAAAAGGTCAGCTATATCACCGCAGCTCATCTCCATGCAATATTTTGCGAAAATAAATCTTATTATCTCAGCCTCTTCTTCATTCACACAGTATCTTTCATTTTCTCTCACATATCCGAAAAGTTCCGTTCCTCCCGTAAATTTTCCATTTTCTATCTTCATTCTCTTTTCGCATCTGACCTTTTGTGATACATCTCTTATGTATATTTCATTCAGTATACATTTTAAAATATGCACAATACTGAAATCATTATAATTACTGTCAAGAGCATCATTGACAGCTATAACTCTCACGCCGTATAACGGGATCATCATCTCCATAAATTCACCCATCTCGGCATAATTTCTTCCGATCCTTGAAAGATCCTTGGCAATTACAGTTTTTATCTCACCTGAAACTATTTTTTCTTTGAGTCTTATCATTTCAGCTCTGTTCATATTTTTGCCGCTCTTTCCGTCGTCAATAAATTCTTCTGTATCTTCTCCGGCAAATTCCTTGTTTTTCTCTATGTATTCATATATGATCTTTCTCTGATTGCTTACGCTTTCTCCCTCTTTTTTTGAGATCCTCATGTATATCCCGATCTTCATATTATATCACACTCCCCCTGAGGTTCATCAATAAGCACAAGTGCTATCACCTTAGGGTCGTTTGCGGGTGCAAAAGACATGAAAGAAGCAATATATTTTCCGCTTCTTCTCGGCAGCTTTTCGCTCGTTGCTGTTTTTCCTCCGAGTCTGTAGCCGGGAATATACGTCTTGTTTCCCGTTCCCTCCGAAACTACACTTTCAAGAATTTCTTTCATTGTTTCGGATGTTTTCCCGGATATCACATTTTCTTCTTTTTTGTATTCAAATACTTTCACCGTATTTCCAAAACTGTCCCTTGCTTCAGTTGCAAAATGCGGCGTGATCATATTTCCGCCGTTTATCACACATGAGCAAGCCCTCAGCAACTGTAAAGGTGTTATCTGAAACGACTGCCCGAAACTCATTGTTGCAAGTTCTACAGGACCTATCTTATCTTGTTTATGCATTATTCCGACAGCTTCACCCGGAAGATCTATCCCTGTTTTTTTATCAAATCCGAATTTCAGCATATACTCATAGAATGTTTTGCTTCCTACCCTCTGTGCAATATCCATAAACACAGGATTGCATGAATTTTGAACACCCTGAGCAAATGTCAATGTACCATGACTTCTCGGAGATCTCCAGCATTTTATGTATCTTCCTGCGACCATTCTTCCTCCTGCGCAGTCAAATGTATCACTTATACTTACATTTCCGCTTTCAAGTCCCGTTGCCGATGTTATCACCTTAAATGTCGAACCCGGCTCATAGGTATCATTTATTGCAAAATTTCTCCACATTTTATTGAGTGCATCATTTCTTTCTTTTTCTCCAAGTCCGCTCCATATACTTTCGAGTTCCTCTTTATTTATCTTAAATGGCTCATTTGGATCAAAATCAGGCTTATTAGCCATAGCATATATTTCTCCGTTCTGAGGATTCATAACGATTATTGTTCCTCTTTTAGCCTCTTTATACTCAACAGCTTTTTCAATAGTCTGTTCCGCAAACATCTGCACTGTGGCATCTATACTTGTTATTATGTTATACCCGTCTGTCGGAGGTATCCTCACTTCTTTTCCGGAATCTATCTTTCGACCTCTCGCATCGGTTTCCGTCATTATCTTCCCTTTTTCACCTCTTAAATATTCCTCGTATTTTGCCTCCAGACCGATTATGCCCTGATTATCCTTTCCGACAAAGCCGATAACCTGCGATGCAAGATTTTTATAAGGATATATTCTCTTTATATCCTCATCTACAGCTACACCCGGAATATTCATCTTTCTTATTTCATCTGCGGTATTTTTATCAACTTTAGTCTTTATTCTTTCAAGAGCAACTCTTTTTTGCACCTTTTTAAGTACGGTATCGTATTCCATATCAAGTTTTTCGGCAAGTATTTTTGCCGTTTTTTCTTCATCTTTTATCTGTGCGTGTATAACACTTACAGATCCGACCGTTTCACTGACTGCAAGTTCCTGCGAGTTTCTGTCGTATATATTTCCCCTTTTCGGTGAAATAAGTCTGTCTCTTGTCTGCTGTTCATAGGCCATTTTCTGATATTCTTCGGCTTTATATATCTGTATATACATTACTTTCGCAGTAATTAAAAATAATGCGGCCTCAATAAGAAGTAGTATCCAAAATAGCCTTCTTTTCATGATAATAGTAGTTTTCTGCATAAAAAACACCCATTTTCTATAAATATACCCTAGTAATATTTATTTGAAAACAGGTGTTTTTATGTTTTAGTTTTCTTTTTTATTCTTCTCCGATACAGCATTTCTGAACTCATCGAATTTTATTGCTATATTGTTGAGTTCCTGATAATCCGATTCAAATTCTTCACTGCTTAGTTTTGAAAAATCGGTATCTTTGTACTTTTCAAGTACATTCTTTGTATTCTGAAATTCTTCTTCAAATCCAAGTTCTTTCAGTTCTTTCATATTTTTCTCTTCAAATTCATCTCTGTATTTTGTAAGATTTTCATAACCGCCTTTCAGCTGTTCTGCCGTGAGGTCGCTTGAATCTGTATGGGGCTTTACCTTAATATCTCCGGAAGTAACCGAAGAGTTATCCTCCGTTTCTTCATCCGATTTATTTTCGCTCTCAGTTTTAGTTTCCTCATCCGGTACCCTGTACGGAGAATCATCGCTTACTTCTATTACGATTTTTCCGTCATCATCATTCTGTCCGCTGCAACCTGTCATCATAAATATAACTGTCAAACCAATCAAAGTGAAAACAAATTTTTTCATATTTATACATAACCTTTCTATTTTATTTACGTTAGTTTGCCTGCATCATAGCTATAATATACGTTTCACCATAATAGGCATCATCTCCGTTTCCCGATACATATATTATCTGCCTTTTTGCTTTGCTTGTATCATTTTGAGTATATTGATATACTCTCTTTGGTATTATCACCGCAATTTTTTCCCCTTTATCAAAATGCTTGTCTATATATTCCTGATATATATCATATATTTTTATTTCTTCTCCATAATTTATATTTGATGTATATTGCTGAACCACTTTTTCATAAAATTCAAAAATACGGTTGCTTCTTTCCGGAGTCCATTCTATATATGTGTAATAGTCATCTGTATAGAAATTCCAAAATTTTTTATTCTCAGTATACAATTCTATAGGCAAACATATAAAATCATCTGCTGACAAAATTACTACATCATCATCTATATTTTCATTTATAAATTCAGCTGTTTCTTTTGAATGAGAAAAACTACCGAACAAATCTTTAAATATAGTTGCCGTATACCCACCCGGATATGTTGTGATGAGCAACAGTGCCAATAAAACCGTTATAGCTGTTCTGCTGTTTACATTTTTTATCTTTATTTCCTTTTTCTCATCGTAATTCATCACCCATAAACAAAATATGACTATCAGAATATTTATTGCCGTCTTTTGTTCTGAATTTGTATATATAAAATTCAATACCAACATTATAAACCCTGCGCTGACTACTAATATAAATAATTGTCTTTTATGCTTTGCTATGAAAAATAATATAAATATACTTATTATTAAAACAACCGGTGTGAATATGACATAGCTCATTTCACTTTTAAATATAACAAGGCATTGTGTGCTTCTTATAAGACCATCCATTATAATGTCGTATAATCCATAGTAATCATATTTAGCAGTAGAAACAACAGTGCTGCTCTGGCTTACTGAACCACCAACTTGAATAATGAGAGAAATTCCTCCAAGTATACCTATCACAAGTCCTGCAATTTCTCTTTTCACATCTCTGCTTTTATTCTTTATCGCCAGTGCAATATCAATTATTTCAAGAAACAGCAGACAACTGCAAAAAACAGACATCAAAACGTGTGAATTAAACAGGAAAAATATTGCCACATTATATCTTATCGGCTTTGCATATCTATCCTTATAAAAATAAGCTGTAAGAAACAAGAAAAAAACAACAAGACAATAATTTCTCGCAACCACAGGATACCAGAATATCATTATCGGACTGAAAGCTATAATACATTTTAATACTTTATTTATACCGGATTTAAAATGTAATATCGCAAGACCTGCATTTGATATTATCAGGCTCAATACTTCCTGCACAAAATATCCGGCACCTAAATTTTGGAAAAACTTTATCATATATACCCATAGTACAGGATGCCCCTCATACTTTGCCATTTCAAATAATTCTCCAAATGACAATTCCCGTGCCATAAGCCATGTCTGTGCCTCATCACCCCATGGTTCGTGTCTTATGGCAAGAACGAATGAACAAATACAAACTATTATCAGCAAAACACTGTTAAATATCAATTCATTTTTATCTTTT
>JAFUUG010000442.1 GCA_017483905.1 Bacillota bacterium | reverse complement strand
TATAATCAGGTTTATCCATCTCAATATGCTCCTTTATAACATACCTAAATAGGTTTTATATAATTATAACATAATTGAGAATAACTTTCAAGTATATTGTGTTATTTTTATTAAATTATTTTATTGACATACCTAATTTGTAAGCGTTACAGTTTAATCATTATAATTCTGTAAGTATTATTAAGCATTATTCCGTTGCATTTTACAATCACCTACTTTAAGACGAAGTGAAAAATTGTTTTTTTGTTTCTGGCGCATAAAACCGCCTTTTTTTAATGTTGCATAATCTGTTGCCATAGTATATTACCTCCGTTTTTATTAGAATATTTTTCGGAATATTTTTTAAATTTTTCTGTAAATATATATCTTATATTTTCGTTATCAAGTACGGAATACATTTTTATTTCATACGCTATATTATAAGATGAAAGTGTATTTAAAAATACAGGGATATCATTTGACAGATGGTAAAGGGAATCGATCAAAATAAGATTTATGTTTACTTTATAAAGGTTATTTCTTTGAATGTACTTTATTATATTATCGGTACTTTTTCCTATTTCCCATAATGCGTTATCTTTTATTGGTATAGCTTTACAGCTGTGGATACAAAAGATATCATTTTTATTATTTTTAAGAATTTTTCTGACTGCATAATAATCATATTGACTGCTTATAAGAGGCGGCAATATTTTGGCATTCGGATAAATTTTTTTTATTTTTGAAACCGCATTATTGTACTCATAGCCTTTATATATGAAACAAGGCAAAATGACAGCTTTGTCAAAATATTTTTTGCTCTTATCCGTTATATTTTTTAAATAAAGAAATTCGCTCTCCCTGATATAAGATGTCAATAGTTCTGCTTTCTTTGTATTTGCTGCTATTATTATACGCATATTATGTGATTTCCCTTAATAATTTATTTCAGGAGAGTATAACATATCAAATATTTTTTGTAAATATGAATTAATTTTAAAAATTTCATACTAATTCATACTAAAATAAGAAAACCAAAATAAGGAAACCAAAATAAGGAACGAGGTAAGAAAAAAATTTAAAAATTTTCATACTGAAAATAATTAAAAATTAATCACTATTCCGATAATTGACTTTTTTTCGGTAAGGTGGTTTAATATGTGGAAACCGAAATACAAAATAAATACACTTTCGGGTATAACAAGGAGGTGAGTATATGAAAAATAATACAAATAAAATTGCACCCGAAAAAATATTGACGATAATAACGATCACGGCAATAATTCTTCTTTGGTTTATAATAACAGGCTCGGGAGCTTTCTCGGAAACGATAATTCCGTCACCGAAAGCTGTTATACAAAGTTTTACCGATATTTTAAGCTCGGGATATAAAGGACATACTTTCCTTGAACATCTCGGTGCAAGTCTCAAAAGATTGGTGATCGCTTACCTGCTCGTTATCGTTACAGCTGTACCGCTTGGATTATTAAGCGGATATAATTCAAAGGTGCGTGCGGTGATAGAGCCTTTGGTCGAATTCTACAGACCACTTCCTCCTCTTGCATATTATACGATACTTGTTTTATGGATGGGTATAGATGACAGCTCGAAGCTTGCACTTTTATATCTTGCGGGATTTGCTCCTGTCTATATAAACTGTGTTTCGGGCGTTATGAGGATAAAATCGGATTACATAAACGGGGCTTATACACTTGGGGCAAATAAGAGGCAGATATTTTTCTATGTTATATTTCCTGCTGCACTTGCAGATATATTTACGGGACTTCGCACGGCTCTCGGTGTTGAATATACGACACTCGTAGCGGCAGAGATGGTTGCGGCAACACAGGGGATAGGCTGGCTCGTACTTGATGCAAGCAAATATCTCAGAAGCGAAACGGTATTTATGGGTGTAATAATAATGGGTCTTACGGGTGTATTTCTCGATAAGATGATAAGAATGATAGAAGATACCGTAATACACTGGAAAGGCAAAAATTAAAAACGGCAAAAATTAAAAAAGGAGAATGAAAAATGAAAAAGAAGATCAAAAGAATTTTATCACTTATAATAGCAAGTACCTTTTTAGGTATGATGGCAGGATGTGCGGACAGCGGCGATACTGCGGCGACCCAGACAGGCGGCGACAGCTCTCAGACTGCTTCCGCAGATCTGCCTGAAGTAGTAAATATAGGAACTATGAATCTTGTAAACGGCGATCTCATTGCCCAATATGAAAAACTGTATGAACAGGAACTCGGTGTAAATGTAAATATACAGAATTTTGATTCGGGAAGAGATGTAAATACGGCTATTGCGGCGGGAAGCATAGATATTTCACAAGTGGGAACATCACCTACCGCACTCGGACTTTCATCGGATATACCTTATGAAGTGATATGGCTTGCCGATGTGATAGGTTCTGCCGAATCACTTGTTGTAAAGAATGATGCGGGAGTCAGTGATATTCAGGGTCTCAAAGGAAAGACCGTTGCGACACCTTTTGCATCGACGGCACATTACAGCCTTCTGAATGCACTCAAAGATGCAGGCATTGACGAAAGCGAAC
>JAFUUG010000441.1 GCA_017483905.1 Bacillota bacterium | reverse complement strand
ATAGTAATCAATAAAAAATACACATTGATAATAATTATTATAAAAATAAGCAAACTGTCTGTTAATTAACAATTATCTATAGATTTCCGCTCAAGGAATAATTTACAGAAAACATAAAAATTATGACAAAAAATATTGATTTATGTCTGTAATTGTTGTACAATTATTATAAGATTTTAGTTTTTTAAAATTACACGGAAATTTATACATTTCCGTGCATTATGTTTATTAATCAGATTCTTTCGACTTTTTTAGCTTATCCCGGAAAGTCGAATAAGCCATTCCACATTCTTTGGCTCCATTTCTCATTGATATTTCACTATTTTCGCATTTATTGAGAATGCTGTTAAAATTTTGGGGTATCGGAAGGGGTGGTCTTCCGAATCTGACACCCCTTACCTTAGCCGCTGCAATGCCTTCGGCTTGTCGCTGTCTGATGTTGGTTCGCTCATTCTCGGCAACATAACTTAACAACTGCAATACAATATCACTTATAAGCGTTCCTATAAGGTCTTTGTGCTTTGTTGTATCAAGCAGGGGCATATCAAGTACAATTATATCCACATTCTTGACTTTTGTTATATTGCGCCACTCGTCAAGCACGTCATTGTAATTTCTACCGAGCCTGTCGATACTTTTGATAACGAGGATATCTCCCGATTTAAGCTTTTTCATAAGTTTTCTGTAATTTTTTCGATTAAAATCTTTACCGCTTTCCTTATCAATGAAAATATTTTTCTTTGAAATTCCGTAGCTTTCAAGTGCAATTATCTGTCTATCTTCATTTTGCTCTTTCGTTGAAACTCTGCAATAGGAGAATGTCAAGCAAAGACCAACAATTTTTGAATTTTTTATTCAAATCTAAATACATCTTCAAAGTTCCATATTATCTCAATTCGATCATCAGGGTAAACAATAACTTTTTTCAAGTATTTTTCAATGAGCATTTCGTTAGTCAGTTTACCGACCTTGTACTCTTTTATCAATCTTTCGGCTTCTATACTATTTTCAGAAGCGGAACAATTCATTTGCAAAATATCTCTTTGCCTAAGAAGCTCTTCTATCTTCTTTTCAGTTTTCTCCTTTTTTGACAGAAAATCCGATTTTGATAATAGTCCATCTTTATATTCCGTATACAAAATAAGTTTTCGTTTTTCGGCTTTTGCAACTTCGTTTTCTATATTATGTAATCTATCTTTTGTAATACTCTCATTATCCCTGATTTTCTGTTTATAACTGCTTAGGTTATCTACAGCAAGACTTATATATGTATCCAAGGCTTTCAATAGAGTTTCACGCAGCTTGCTCACATCTGTTTTTTGCTCTCTGCAAATAGGTGTAAGTTTGTAGTTACAAAAGAACGTTCTTTTTTCGCCGTTGTTTTTTGAAAATCTTTTTCTAAGACTTTTTCCACACCCGCCGCATATTACTTTTCGAGTTAAGTCAGTGTCATATGTTTTTTTATTTACTTTTTCGGTAGTATAAAATCTTTTACTAACTCGTTCAAATAGTTCTTTTGATATTATCGGTTCGTGATGATTCTCAAATATCAAGTACTCTTCTGTAGGCATCTTTGCAGATTTATTAGGTGCATAATT
>JAFUUG010000440.1 GCA_017483905.1 Bacillota bacterium | reverse complement strand
AGGGTTATGTTTCTCTTTTATTTTTTCTTGGGTTTTTGAGTCCTTACTTTGTGTATTTTCAAGTCCTTTCCCGTTAAATTCCAGTAATTCCGTAACGGCTGATTTAAAATCCATTCCGTAATATATCATACAAAAATCTATTGCATTTCCACCGACATTTTTACTGTTCCAATAAAACCCTTTTTCACTGCTGATCCTCATACTGTCGTGACTTGATAATTCATATTCGTCTTTCCCGACTGCCTTTAAAATTTCACCTTTTGAAACAAGATAATCAACTATATTGGTATTCTTTGCGATTTCTATTTCGCTATCGGTAAAATGATTTTGCCTATTGTATTTTTCTTTTATTTGTGAAGTATTTCCATTAAAAAGATTACTTATATCAGGTAATTTGGCTTTTTCATTTTCAGATAACTCACCGTATAGAGTATTTATCTCCGATAAAAGTTCATTTATTTTGATTATTCTTTTTTCATCGGTATTTATTTCGTGTGTATTCTCTTTCTTTTTGGCTTGCTTTGTTTCCTCTTTCTTGTTTATGTTTGTTTTTTCTCTTTCGGCTGTAATTGATTTGACCTCAACTTCAACACTGCGAAGAATAGATTTACATATCTGATTGATAGAATTACGAATATATTCCGAAAAATCGCTTTTATTGCTCATTTCAAAATTAAAAAATAAATCTCTCTCAAATGATGATGTATCTAAACCACATCTTGAATATGCAGCATATTTTACGCTGTCAACCACAAACGAAAAAGGAAAAGAGTCTTTCCTTTTTGAATATTCCAATGTGTAGTTCGATGAAATTTTATCCAATATTTCTTCGAGCGAAAAGGATTTATCAAGTTTATATTTTTTGGCAAGACGTAAAGCCGTTTCTTCTTTGTAATCCTCCGACATCTTCCATATATAAGGCTCTCTTGACTTTTCATTTCTTCTCTCTGTATCGGAAACATCATACATATATGCTATGTTATCTGTACCGTCAGCATTTTTTCGCAGTACGGGAATACCTTTTGAACCGTGTTTTATTTGCCTGTTCATTTTATTATTCCAATCGTCAAACTGTGCAACTGCTGTTGCATCGGCATCTTGTTTAATTATCAAAAGCTGATCGTCAAAGGTATGCTTGTAAAAATTAGCGGAAGTTTTGAGAAAGTCAGCCCACGCCGTAGGGCTTGAAGTTATTTCGGATATACTTCTGTCATACAATTCTCTTGTATTTTTGATTTTTTCCTCTCGTGTCAATTTTATCATCTCCTAACTTTTGCGGACAAAATAAAAAAGCCTGTCGGTTAAAACAGGCTCTCGTTGGTATTATATTCAGTTTATCTCGATAAGCGGCAGATATGTAAATGTTATCTCATCAAGTACATAAATGAAATTATCATCTTCCTGCCATTTAGGGTAGTATGTTTCGCTTTCAGGGTCAAATACTTCCTCACTCATATCTATTTTTACATTTCCCGACTTAATATCTTTTATAAGTTTTTCGGTAAACTCCGCTTGTCTTATACTTGTTTCGCTCGGAATTACATTCCCATTTTCGTCAAAGTCAGTCAAATCATCTGCATAAATCACATCATTCTCGCTCATTTTATTCCTCCTCGTCTAAATAAGCCGTATATACAATGTCATTTCGTATTATCTCACGAATTCGATTTCTTAAATTTTTGGCTTTGCCAACCCATTCCATCATATCTCTTGCCTTTAATTCCTCTGTTATTCCTTCTGCTTTACGCATTTTCGGCGTAAGTTCTTCTTCTGTTTCCCAACATATCCTGTCTATGTAAGCTAAGTGTATTTCAAGTTTATTTTCTGCTTCAAGTTTCTTGTAAACATTCGGATATTCATACTTGAGATACTCTTTTCTTGCTTTTCCGTATTCATCGTAAGCAAATCGTGTTGCCTGCGGTAATTCATCAATACGCAAATAGGAAAGTGTATCGGTATCAAGCATATAAACATCACCGCCCACAAGCTGCCATCTGTAATATAACTCTTCATTTTTGTCCGTTTCTTCCGAATAATCGCTAAAATTGATATAGTCTTCGCCCGATGCCAATGCTGCCTTTTCTTTTGCTACCTTTTTGGCTTGTTTTTCCGTAAACAGCTTTTTATCAGAGATAAAATCAAATTCTTTAGCCATAATAAATTCCTCCCATTTCGGTAAATTTTATTTCCTGTTTCATATTATACTATATAACCGTATTTATAGCAAGTATTTTATAACTTATAACTGCATAAATTTTGAGCATAAAAAACTTCGATAATTATTCAATTTGCTGTATAGTCGGTTTTTAAAATATGTGATAGAATAAAACTATAATAATATGAAACGGAGTTTATCATTATGGCAAGTCACACATCTTCACCCGAAGCAAGAAGCAGAGCTATAACCAAATATACAAAAAACAAACTTGACCGCATAGAAATTCGATTTTCAAAAGAAAGCGGTCTTAAATCGGTAATTACCGAACACGCAGCATCAAACGGCGAAAGTGTCAATGCTTTTATCATTCGTGCCGTTAAAGAAACGATAGAGCGAGAAAAAAACTAAATGAGTTCGTCAATGGTATCATCGTTTTTCTTGATACTATTTGTATCTGTTATTTTATTTTGCTGCAATTCGTTCTTTATAAACATTTTATAGGTTTTATCCGTCAATTTGCTGCTTTGTTTCAGTTCAAGAAGGTTATACCATTCATTAAGAAAGTCACTTATCTTTTCGTTGCGAAAGGAAATATATGTTATATCTCCTTTTTTGCCAAGATAAATATTATTTTCTTCAGCCTGAAGCAATATGTAGGTTATTATTGCATTCTCGCAATTTCTGTCAGCTGCAATATTTTCGGCAACACTCTTTTTAAGATTTATTTTCGGCTCTTTTGTACCTTTAGCTTTTTTCCCGAATAAATTCATATTATCTCTCTCCCTTGTTTATCTGTTTTATATCTTTGATTGGTGTGTTTCCGCTTTTTTCCTTATCATCTGCCGATTTTGTTTTGTCTTTTTCTTTATTTTCCGCAGCCGTTTTGAATAAGCCGAAACTATCTTCAAGTGACGGTTTTTTTGCTTTATCTTTGCTCTCTGCCGAAACTTCTTCGTGTTTCTTCGGTGTCATTTTTTCCTGTATCTCGTCTAATCTTTTTTGTGCTGTTTCGTTTCCCATATCGGCGGCTATCTTGAAATATTCCATTGCTTTTTTCAAGTCTTGCTTTGTTCCTTTACCGATAAATAAACACTCGGCGGCATTTATCAAACCATCCTGATTTTTCTGTTTGGCGGCTTGCTCGTAAAGTTCGTATGCTTTTTTATCATCACGCTTAACACCGTTTCCGACAGAATAGCAATCTGCAAGGTTTACCATTGCATAATCATCACCGACTTTTACTGCTTTATCAAAAAGCTTTATTGCTTCTTTTATATTTTGCTTTACTCCGTCACCCGTCAAATAGCAAACAGCAAGGTTATTTAGTGCATAGCCGTCATTTTGTGCTGCTGACTTTTCGTACAATTCAATAATTTTGTTTTTATCGCTGCTTCCTTGATTTTCAAGCATTATCGCAAGGTTACGCTGTGCCGATGGGTGATTTTGCTCTGCCGACTGTTCAAATAATCTAAGTGCTACATCTTCATTTACCTCCACACCGATTCCCGATATATAGCATACTCCGAGTATATTCTGTGCATTTGCATTTCGATTTTCCTGTGACAGACGATGAAGCATTGCAATTATATCGGAATTATCCTTGCCGACAATATCTTCATCGGGAAACAGGTCTTTTATTGTTTCGTTATCAAACCGCTTTACAGTGTCGCTGTTTACTTCCGTTAAATTCATATATTTTTTGGCATTCTCCGCTTTGATAAGCTGTTCCGTCAGATCTTCAGCTTGTTTCGCTTCAAGTTCATTATCGGCTTTTTCCGATATCGCATTCATTTTCCCGTTTATTTTTGCAAAATCTTCGGGTGTGACCAAGGTATCCAATTTCAGATTTTTATCAAGCTCAATTTCGGGAATATGGCTGTTTAGTTGTTCTATTTCTTTGTTCAGTTCCTCATTAAATGACATTTCTTCCTCCTACCCGAACATACAAAATGCGGCTTGAATAAAACCGCATTTTGTAAAATTCCTTTTATGAATTTCTTTTTCTCTTTGCAATTATTATTTTTTCTGATGCTTCATCAGCTCTTTTTGAAACTACACAGCAGGAATATAAAACAAAAACATCAGTGAACAAAAATAAAAATAGTATTGTCATATCTTAATGCACTCCTTATTTTATGATTGATTTAACAAGTTCCGCTATCTCTGCCATAAATACTGTACTGTCCGATTTGCCCTTTGCAATGAGGGATAATTCATTTTCCCAATCTGCTGTCATTTTAGCCGATTTAAGTGCTTCGGGAACAGTATCTATAACTTTTTTGCCTTTTTCGGTTGAAATAAGCTGTTTATTGTTTCGTGTGATATACTCACGTTTCAATAAGGTTTCAATTATTCCTGCTCTCGTTGCAGGTGTACCTAAGCCTTTTCTTTCAATATCCGTTTCGATATAATCGCTGCTGCCTGCCTTTTCCATAGCCGATAACAATATATCTTCCGTATAAGGCTTTGGCGACTGTGTTAAGTGTTCCGCAACCTTTGCCGTAACAGAAAATCCGTTACCGCTTTTTACGAGTGGAAGGAGCATATCTTCCTCATCGTTTTCTTTTTGACTTCTTGTATGTGCCGCAAACTGCCTAAAAATATTCTTAAATCCTTTGTTTATTACCTGTTTTCCTGTTGCCTTAAAATCGCAATTCATACATTTTAGCACTATGCTCGTGCTTTCATATACATATTTTGGAGATACAGCCATGAGTAAGCCGGTCGATACAAGATAAAGCAAGTCCTTTTCGTTTTTGGATAAACTGCTTAGATCCTTGCTCTTTATATTTATTGTCGGAATAATTGCATGGTGATCGCTGACTTTTGAATTGTCCGAAACTCTTTTTATATCAGGCTCGGAAACTTCCGTAAAATCCATTGTATCGACTATTGCAGCT
>JAFUUG010000034.1 GCA_017483905.1 Bacillota bacterium | reverse complement strand
CGAGAAAAAATATCTTATCAACTATTTTATGGAGCAGTTCAGGGGAACTCTTTTCAGACAGACAATGTTTGCGGAATTTGAATTAAAGGCTCATGAAGCCGCAGAAAACGGTGAAGCACTCACATTCGATTTTCTTTGCTCCATATATTCGGATCTCAATAAAAAATATTACGGAAACGATATTATATATAATCCTGAAATAGCATGGGAATGGGCAAGAATACCTCATTTTTACACTGCTTTTTATGTATATCAGTATGCAACGGGTTATAGTGCCGCAATTGCACTTTCAAGGCGTATTTTGAATGAAAACGGTGCATCTGACTATCTCAGATTCTTAAAAGGTGGCTCATCGGATTATTCAATTGAACTTCTGAAAACGGCAGGTGTTGATATGAGTAAGACCGAACCTATCGAAAATGCTATGGCAGTATTTGAAGATCTTTTAACTCAAATGGAAAATTTAACGGAGGAAAAATAAAATGAAAAAGAAAATGTTTTCCACAGCAGCAATTACTTTAGCAATGCTTTTTCCGCTTACCGCTTATGCGGATAATGATGTAAAAGTAACGCTCAATAATGCTCCGATATCCTTTGAAACGGCACAGCCGACTATAGTAAACGGAAGGACTCTCGTTCCTCTTCGCGGAGTATTTGACAAAATGGGGTATGAAATATCTTATGATAATGTCACAAAAACAGCAACCCTCAAAAAGGATCAGAGTATCATAAAAGCATCTTCAGCCGGTCTTATCCTCAATGACAAGTCACTTGAAGGCGATGTTCTTCCTCAGCTTATAAACGATTCTTTTATGATACCGCTGCGAGCTGTATCCGAGGCATCTTCCGCATCTATCGACTGGAATGCCGCAACAAAAACAGTAAATATAAACCTTCCTCTTCCAGAAAACAATTCGGAAGAGATCCCGGATACCTATATATCAGCTGACCCGAGAGGAACGATGCCCGTTGACGAGGAGCAATATATAAACACTCTCAATAATGCCGTAACTTCCATTAAGTCAACAGCCGTAAGCAAACGTTGTACTCCTGTTTTGCTCATACTTGGACTTGTAGATGAAGAAGATGTGATCCTTGCCGATTCCTACAGCGAAGCAGACCTTAAATGGCTTGATGATAATATTGATTCTATACTTGCTATGTCACCTCCAAAGTCCCTTGATGCAGTACAAAAGGACGTAAATGACTATGCAACTATCCTTTTGAAAGCAAGTCTTTATTGCAAGGATAATAATATGAACAGAGCCGACCTCAAGGAAAAGCTCAATGCTTTAGGCAAAGAGAGAGCTGAGCTGAATGCAAATTTCAGTGTAGATCTCTATAATTATTTTACCGATAACAATGTATTTTTTGAAAGTGTTTATGGTGAGGAGATCCTCGATATGTTAAGTTAATTTATATATTCGTAGGTGATTGTAAAATTTTTCTTAAAAATTTATTAATCCCCTCATACTTTTTTAAGTAATATCCGTATATATATAAAAGGGTGGTTAAGGAAATGTTGATTAATTCAAAAAATAAATTTAGTTTCAATACAAATAGTTTTTTATCTTGATTTTTCGGAAATTTATTTTTTCAACCTATTTGATTAGTAATTTCTTAAAAATAATCTCCCATAAAAGCTTTATTCATTAATTTTGTACGGAATTTTGAATGGATCGGTGATGCAAATGACAAATTTGTTTAATAAAAAGACTTCTGTTAATAAACCT
>JAFUUG010000439.1 GCA_017483905.1 Bacillota bacterium | reverse complement strand
AAGAGAAGAAAGAATATGTTGTGGAAAAAGGCAAAATAAAGGTCAGATTGAAAGCGTTTTCAAGTGTTGTTCTTTTGGGGTGATGATACGGAGTATAAAATCGGATCTATCAAAAAATAACCGAATATGAGTTTAATATGACTAAAAATTAATTATTTGCTCCGATATAAAAAAAGCAGTGAATGACACTAAAAAATGTCTTTTACTGCTTTTTTTGCAAATAAAAATCAAAATAAACTCAAAATAAAATCAAATAGTACTAATATTTTATGTATTTTTGTCCGATAAATATTATAAGTTGTTTTGTAAAATTATAGAAATATAGGGGGAAAAGCTGATGAGTATGGTAGTAAATACAAATACGACAGCATTGACGGCATATAGAATGTTAAGTGTTAATTCAAAAAAAACAAGTGTGACAAGTGCAAGACTTTCATCGGGGAAAAAGATAAATCAGGCGGCTGATGATGCGGCAGGACTTGCAATAAGCGAAAAAATGACTTCACAGATCAGAGGTCTGGATATGGCATATAAAAATGCTCAGGACGGCATAAGTCTTCTACAGGTGGCAGACGGCGGTTTATCCGAAGTTTCCAATATGATGCAGAGAATGAGGGAATTGGCTGTTCAAGCGGCAAATGATACGAATACCGACGAGGATCGTCAGAAGATACAAAAAGAAGTAGATCAGCTTATAGAGGAAATAGACCGTACAGGACAAGATACAGAATATAATGAGATAAAGGTGCTTTTGCAAAACGGTCCGTTGCCGAGAACTACTGTAACGACTTCAACGCAAAGTGTAACAGAGGTTACTTATCTTAATACGGGAGCTGAGATCCCATATATAAAAGGCGGTGTACCGGGGACTATGGGAACGATTATTGAAGGTCAGAAGAGTTACCTTGTAAAGGGTGCAGCTTACGGAACGGTGAATGGTGCAAATGGGCAGGCTATGGATATATCGAATATGGCGAGTTATACTCTTGATTTTTCGGGTATTACATCAAGCACACAGTGGGCTGAACTTGATGGCTGTGCATTTACATTTAACTGTAGTCGCGGCTGTAAACAGGAATTTACATTTGTATTTAACAATAGCAGCACAGGTATATCAGACAGTACGACGAATGCAAACGTCAGAAGTGCAGGTACAGAAAATAATAAGGTGTTTCAAGTTGGCACGGCTGATTATCAAAACGGTTCTGACTTTGTAGGTGCTTTGAGGACAGCAATCAGTTCTATTGACGCAGATAGTCATGTGGGGCATGACAATATAATAGGCTTTTCGGATGATCTGAAAAGCATTACGATATCGGGTTCGTTAGGTGGTGGCGGCGATGATGGTTGGGTCGTTGCCGGTAAGCCTACAGTTGCGACTGTAGATAAAGAAGTGACTTCATATCAGTTTGACTATACTAAAATGCAGCCTGATCTTATATTACATATAGGGGCTAATAAAGATCAGATACTGGAACTTGATATGCCTTATATAACAGCAGGTGAATTGGGCATAGGATTGCTGGATGTGACTACACATGATTCGGCTGAACATTCGATCAAAGGGGTAGACTATGGTTTGAATAAGGTTGCTGTGGAACGGGCAAGAATGGGTGCATATATGAACAGGCTTGAATATATATCGAATAATTTACAGGTATCAAGTGAGAATCTTTCGGCGGCAAGAAGCCGTATAGAAGATGCGGATATAGCAAAGGAAATGATGGTACATACAAGAATGAATGTGCTTAACCAAGCGGCTGTATCTATGCTCGCTCAATCTAATGCTTCTCAGCAGAGTGTTTTGCAGCTGTTTGGATAAAATAAAAATACGGATCGAATAAAAATGACTTCTGATAAAGCATAAGATCGGAAGTCTTTTTTGAGTTAATAGAAAACAAGGATTGAAGTCTATATAAACGTATGATAAAATAATATTTGAGTTGAAAGGAAAATATGAGGTCGATGTAAAGAAAAACAAAGTTTTTGTGAGGAGGGATACAATTATGAATGAGGAAGTATTATATCAGATGACAGTGAACGGTGTATGTATCAACTATGCTGTGGCGGGGGAGGGAAAGCCTGTCATACTTGTTCACGGAAACGGTGAAAGCCATAAAGCACTTTCTATGCAGGCAGAACAGCTCGTCAATGCAGGGTATAAGGTTTATGCACCGGATTCGAGGGGGCATGGAGCAAATGAACCGCTGAAAGAATATCATTACATTGATATGGCAGAGGATATATTTCAGTTTATACGAAAAGTCGGACTTGACAAGCCTGCTTTTTACGGTCACAGCGACGGCGGCATTATAGGACTGCTTCTGGAGATAAATCACCCCGGAACACTCGGAGTAATGGCGATCAGCGGAACAAATTTATCTCCGAAAGGCTTGTCTGCTGATTTTATAAAAGAATGTGCAAATGAAGCGTCAGATCCCCTGACTGAAATGATGCTGAATGAACCTAATATTGCACCGCAGCAGCTTGAAAATATTAAAATTCCGGTACTTGTAACGGCAGGAGAATATGACCTGATACTAAGAGAAGAAACGGATAGGATCGCAGAACATCTTCCGTATGCAAAGAAAATAATTGTGGAAGGCAAAAATCATGGAAATTACATTATAGACAGTAGTATAATGGGAGAATTGCTTTTGGATTTTTTATCCGAGAATTACTGAAAAAGTGGAGTTTATTTTTTTAAAGGTTTACTATGGAAGATGTAGATAATCGTTTTTTTGAGGAATATAAATGGCTTAATAAAATATGCAGCGAAATATTTTCATGCAATAATGGTGTAAGCGAGTACATATCCGAAATGGAAAAAGAAAATAGTTTTTTTAAATACAAGTTGTCCACATGGGATATTGATTACAAAGAATTAAAGCATTTGCGCCGGATAAGAAATAAGATAGCACATGATGTGACAGGTGTGCAGTTCAGCAAAGAAGAAGATATAGAAAGTGTAAAAAAATTTTATGAAAGGATAATAAACGGAGATGACCCACTGACACAAATCAGAAAAGCAGAGGAAGCAGCGCGTAAAAATTTATCACATACGAAAAAATATGATGATAATGAACCTAAGAATGAAAAAATAACAAATACGAATTATTTGGATAATAAGGTAAAACAGACAAATATAAGTTATCATGAAAACAAGCTTTCAAGGCGTGATTGGTTTCATGTGATAATTATTTCATTTTGCATAATTATAGGTATAATTATAGTTAGTTTCTATATTGTAGAATTATTTTTTTAATATATGCAGAGGGAAGAAAATTGAGGAATGGGATAACAGAGGATAAATTATATGAATATGCGAAAGAAAAAAATATTGCGATGGGGATAGGAAATGCGGAAAGATTTGAAGATATTCGTGATATAATTGAAAAGAGGTATGTACCGTTCGTAAAATGGGAAACGGAAGAGAGGATAGATCCTCGGCGGAGTATGGATAATGCGAGGTCGATAATTTGTATAGGGGTATCGTATAACAAGGAATTTATCGGAGAAAAAGATGACAGGATAAGGGGAGTCATGTCGCTTGGGGCTGTGGGAGAAGACTATCACAAGACAGTGGGAAGATATCTGAAAGAAATGCTTGAATATGCAGGCATTGAGGGAAAGATATTTGTCGATACAGGTGCACTTGTTGACAGAGAGGTCGCAATAAGATGCGGTATCGGAAATTATGGGGAAAATAATTCTGTAATTTCGCCGATACATGGGGCAATGTTCTTTATCGGGTATGCTCTGACGGAAGAAAAACTTACGGAAACGGGAAGAGAAAAGAAAAAAACCTGCACAGGCTGCGGAAAATGTCTGAAAATATGCCCGACGAAAGCGTTATATAAGGGTGGATTTGATTACAAGAGATGCATTTCTTACATAACGCAGAAAAAAGGCTGTTTAAGCGAAGAAGAAATGAAAGCTGTCGGAAAGAATATATATGGCTGTGATTTGTGTCAGAAAGTTTGTCCGCTTAATTCTCCACCGGAGAAAAGCAGTAATATTGAAAAATTTTTCCCCGATATCGAAAAACTTTTGTATATATCAAATGCGGAGTTTAAGGAAACATACGGAAATACTGCCGCAGGCTGGAGAGGTAAAAAAATATTGCAGAGAAATGCGGTTGCTGCACTTGGAAATATGAATGATGAAAGAGCATTGAAACTTGCCGAAAAATTTTTAGATGATGAAAGAGAGGAAATAAATCATGCCGCAAGGCTGGTTTGCAGGTGAAGAAATATGTTTGCGGACAGGGGATTGAGAGGTTCGGAGCTTGAAGAGAAGATAAATATTACAAATGAGGTATATCTGAAGAGTGGATTGGCAATAATTCAGAAGATACCTACTCCGATAACGCCGATAGAAATAGACAAGGAAACGAGGCATATAACACTTGCCTATTTCGATAAAAAAAGTACAGTGGAATATATCGGGGCGGTGCAGAGTATTCCGATATGCTTTGATGCTAAGGAAACGGCAAATAAAAGCCTTCCGCTTCAGAATATACACCCTCATCAGGTGGAATTTATGGAAAAATTTATGCAGCAGGATGGGGTGTCATTTTTATTGGTACATTTCACAGAATTTGATGAATATTATTTTCTTCCCTTTGAGGTGCTTAAAAAATATGTTGACGGGGCATCAAAAGGCGGCAGAAAATCAATTCCTTATTCAGCATTTGAAAAAAAATATCAGATCAAAAACGAAAAGGGCTATATTTGTCATTATCTTGAAGCACTTAATATCTATATAACAGGTAAATGATACATCTGTTTGCCTGTTATAAGCTATCGGTACGAATACATTGGTCTGCCGAGGCGGACTGCTTACAGGGGGCAGTTTATATGAAAAGGATAATGTTTATTGCGTTGATAATGGGAATGGCTTTTATAAGCGGATGTTCCGATGAGAATGAGGTCATCGTTTCCGACAGGATAAGCGAGGCACTTCCGCAGATGCTTGCTTATGATGATGTATGCTCGATATATATAAAAAACGATGAAATAAAAAAAGCAATGTATGAACCGAATGAGGGGTGTTATCTGGGAGCATATATACTCTCTGACAGACGTGTTAATTACAGTATATCCGATTTTGAAAATGCGGTAAAAAAAGAACACTGTTTCTATACCTATCATATAACAGATGAGGGCAAATTTCCTTTGATATGGCTGATGGAATGTATATCGAAGAAAAAAACGCCGATGTTCATACTTGATGCAAAAATAACGGAAGATATGACAAAGATTGAGAAATTTGCGGATTCGCTTGCGGAATATAACGTGCCGATATTTCTGGAGATAAATACTTATAAAGATGGCTATGAAAAGGAAGAGTATGTGAATTTTTTCAGAATGGCTTCTGATACGGTAAAGAGAAAAGCTTCAAATGTGGCTGTTATATGGGGAAGTGAAATTTCAAAGGTATATGATGCTATGAGATACTATCCGGGCGATGAATATGTTGACTGGGTTGGTCTTACGATGTATGAGAAAATAGGAAGTGACAATACTATAGAGCGGTATTCTGCCGAGATAGAATATTTCTATCAGAATTTTCAGTATAAAAAACCCGTTTTTATATCGGGGTTAGGCGTTTCGCATTATACAAGTTACGGACATATTTATCAGAACAAAAATGCTGCTAAAGAGATAAAGCGGCTGTATAATGAGATAGCGGTGAGATACCCGAGGATAAAGGCTGTTTCGTATATGGATTTCAATGCTTTTGAAACCGATACACACAGGGAGGAAAAAGATGATTTCTGTCTGACGGATGCTGCCGAAATATTACAGGCATACAGAGAAAGCATCAAGAACAAGAGATTTATTTCTTCTCTTCACAAAAATGAGGAATTGAAAAGTCAAAGGATAAAAACGACATTTATCGGATATATGACGGGCGAGGGTGCATATATACCCGCAGAGGCTGTAAATACTCTCTGGGGTATAAGTATGCAGGAAAGCTATGTCGCTATAGTCGGAGATGAAAAATGCTACAGTGCGGATCATTTGGCAAAAAGGCTCGGAAAAAAGGCAAGCATTGAAAACGGTGACATTACGATAGACTGAGGGCAAGCGGGGCTATATATGTATCGCAAAGCGCCGCAAGAAGAATAAAAAGCGAGGATAAAACAAAAATAAAGATATATTTTGAAAAATACGGACTGCGGCTTAACTTCATTTTTCTGTTATTTAAAACAGAATGATATGATATGAAGAAGAATGTCGGAATGAGTATAAGCTCACGAATTGAGTAAAGACCCATGGAGAGAAATATTCCGCCGAAACCGTAATGCAGGAGAATATATGATGTCGTGAAGCCGCAGGTAAGTCCGTTGAGGAAAAGTGCTATAAATACAAGGATATATCCGGAGGGGATAAATGCAAACAGCCAGATAAAAGCGGCTGTTTTTTCATATTTGAAAAACGAATCAATAAAGATATTAAAACTTGTATCGCAAGAGCGGGGGAGAGAATGGTCGATATCGGTAAAGACGGCAAAAAGAGAACCGGTAAGAGAGCCGGATACGAATACAAGTGCCATTATGAAAAACAGAATATGGAATGTGGGTATGAATTTCTTTATTTTTCTTGTGTCTACTACTTTGATAAATGGTTTCATAAGATCACCTCGTCATAAGTATTTAGAAATCTTTACTGTAAATATATTCTTTACGAGATGGAAATATTATAAAAAAACGAAAAAATTTTTATAAATAGTCTTTTAAAAATTATTGTTTTGTGATACAATAAAATAAAGTATCGGGAAATATCCGAAAATTGGTATTTACCCGTAAAACAAGGGAGGTCATAAATATGGCAAGAAAACATTACAGAGCTATGAAAAAACAGGTTCAGCAGACACCGGGAAAAGGAAATGGTATATTTATACCTAAGAAAAAGAAAAATCAGTTCTTTGGTGCTATAGCTGTATTTTCTGCATTGCTTTTTGTTCATGGTATACTTATCGGATATATCGTTGGGAAGAAATAATATAAGTAATATGCTCCCCTCGGATCGAATATAGGGATCCCGAGGGGCATTTTTATTTGAAAACAGAAAACGAAGGAGATCGAAAAGGTGTGAAATATTTACGATTCAAATAATTTTATTATTGACGGTTCAACATTGTATTTTTTTGACAATGCTTTTAGTTTTTCAAGGTTTTCGTCAGAACTCTTCTTATTTCCCTGTATGGCACGGATAAGAAGATTTTTAGGGGTATGCTCCATATCTATAAATTCCATAACATCTGTTTTGTAGCCGAAAATTTCAAGCATTTCGGCACGGAAAGCATCGGTCAACAGTGCGGCAAATCTCTCTTTTAATATTCCGTGTTTCATTATTATGTCAAGTTCATCATTTTCTATGGTCTTATTAAGTTCGTGCTGACAGCAAGGTACACTCATGATAACTTTACAGCCATGTCTTATGGCATGATAGAGGGCATAGTCGGTTGCGGTATCACAGGCATGGAGAGTTATCATCATATCTATTTTCTCATCATCTTTTGTATCGGCTATATCCATACAGTAGAATCTCAGTTTGTCAAAGCCGAATTTTTCCGCAAGTTTATTGCAGTGTTCAACAACATCTTTTTTCAGGTCAAGACCTTTTATCGTTACATTTTTTCTTTTAATGATATTGAAATAATAGTACATGGCAAATGTAAGGTAGCTTTTTCCGCAGCCCATATCAAGTATATGAGCGTTTTCGGGAATATATTTTTCAATGTCATCGGTCATTTCGAGGAAGCGGTTTATCTGTTTGAATTTTTTTGCCTTGTTTGGTATGATATGTCCGTCTTCACTCATAAGACCGAGTTCATACATCCAGCCGATTTTTTCGCCTTCTTTTATTATTCTGTTTTTTTCTCTGTTATGCTGTTTTGAGATATATTCATCAGTACCTTTTTTTATCCCGGTGACTGTGAACATATCTTTTTTGTTTTTTAAAATGACAGCATTTATATTTCCCGAAATATCACAATTTTTGAATCCGTTATTACACATTTTATCTATGATAATATCGTTGACACAATCTTCTATCCTATGCAGTACCTTTTTATCAACAAAATCGGATATTCTGAAACGGTCTGTACCTTTTATTTCAACCCTTTCGATAGTTGATCTGAATATAAGTCCGTCACCTTTTTTTACGGGATTTGATAAAATGACTTTATTTATTTTCCAATTCTTTATGATATTTTTTACAGAATCAATGTTTTCCATCTGTTAAGACCTCCGAAAAAAGAATTTTTTGTTTTTATTATAAATATAATTTTATATATCTTCATAAAAGGTGACTCTTATGGCAAGATTATGCGAAATAAAACAAAAGGAAGTTATAAATATCCGTGACGGGATACGGCTTGGGTATGTGTGCGATCTCGATATTGACCTTGAATGCGGCAAAATAAACGAAATAATTATCGTTGCCGAATGTAAACTATGGGGGCTTCTTGCTCCCGAAAAAGAATACAGGATAAAATGGTGCAATATATGCCGTATAGGTGACGATTTGATAATAGTTGATGTTTCGCTTTGCGATATAATATATGACTGCTGAAAATATATACTAATAAGATGAGGCTGATATTGATTGCAGTTATAGTAAACGGCATTAAAAAATGTCGTTTACCATGATATATTACTCATCGCTGAAATCCGTATCCATTGCGATACGGAATTCATAATCGGGGTAGAGAGCCTTGACTTTATTCTTTGCGGTATCAAGTACTTCCCACCTGTCAGGGGCATCGAAACTGATTATAATGTCGAATCGGATAGTTTTTTTATTTTCATTTACATAAAAAGCGTGCATCTGTGTAATGTATTCTGTTGAAAAGAGCTCCCTCTTTATTTTTTCTCTCATTTCGATTACATTGTTATCTTTTGTATTGATGGAATATACACCTACAGCGGTCAGAAGAACATTATATTTACGGTATACTTCAAGAGTTATATCCCTGATAAGCTCGTCAAGTTCATCTGCACTTTTGGTATCGGGAACTTCTATATGAACAGAGCCGTTAAACGCATCGGGACCGTAATTGTTAAGTATAAGATCATAAGCACCCGAAACATCGGGAAATTGACAGACAGTATCCTTTATATTTCTTGCAAGCTGTGCATCTGCTCTCTCTCCGAGGATCTGTGAAAGAGTTGAGCTTATCATTTCAAGACCTGATTTAATTATTACGGCAGATATTACAGCACCAAGCCATGCTTCAAGAGAATAACCTGAAAAAATATATATTATCGCCGCAACAAAGGTAGATGCCGATATTATCGAATCAAGAGCCGCATCTTCTCCGGAATTAATGAGTGATTCGGAATTTACTTTTTCTCCTATATTTTTGACATACTTTCCGAGAATGATCTTAACTATTATACCAACTGCGATAATAATAAGGGCAGGTATTGAATATTCGGGTGTCTCGGGTGAGATGATCTTTCTTATTGATTCTGTAAGAGAGGTCACGCCTGCATACAATACGATAAGAGAGATAATGAGAGCACTTAAATATTCAATACGTCCGTAACCGAAAGGGTGTTTTTTATCCGGTTCTTTTGATGCAAGTTTTGTGCCTGCGATAGTTATTACTGAAGATGCGGCATCTGAAAGATTATTAACGGCATCGAGAGTTATGGCGATGGAATTTGAAACGACACCTATGGCTGCTTTAAATGCTGCGAGAAAGAGGTTTGCTATTATTCCGATGATACCTGTTTTTATTATCGTTTTGTTTCTTGAATCATTATCATTTTTTGTCTGCTGCATATATAGTCACTCCTATTTTAAAAACCAATACGTCTGAGCCAGTCGGCAAAAAGAGAGCGCCATTGCTTTACTCCGTCGATATCCTCTGCCATAGCCATTGAATTTTTTCCTTCTTTGAATATGTGATATTCAACGTCATTTCCTGTTTCTCTGAGGGCATATAGCATATCAAGACCGTTTCTGTAGTGTGAATTTTTTTCATCAAAACTATCGAATATAAAGGTCGGGCATAAACCATCTCTTGCATTGAGTTCGGCAGACAATGCCTTTGCGATCTCTTCGTTTCCGCCTGTTAAGAAGTTTTTCATCTCCCAGTCAACGTATTCTCTGCTCATTGAGATCATAGGGTAGCAAAGTCCCAGTGCATTCACTTCTGCCGATACATCATCTATTTCATCTTTCATCTCCGCTATTTTAAGGTCGCTTACCTCTGCTGTGAGAGCGGCAAGATGTGCTCCGGAAGAAAATCCCATAATACCTATCCTGTCGGGGTCAATCTTCATATTTCCCGAAAATTTCCTTATGAATTTTATTGCCCGTTTACCGTCTATGATAGGGGCGGGAAAATCATAAGGCTTTACTCTGTAATTAAGAACGAATGCTGAAAGACCGAGAGTATTGAGCCAGCCGGCAACTCCGCCTGCTTCATTTTCGTTTCTGTATCTGTAGCCGCCACCCGGACATATTATCATGGCAGGGTGTATTTCTCCGTCGTCTATGAAATATGCATCCATTGACATGGATATTTTATTATCATCTACTTTCATAAATTCTTCGTTGTAGAGCGGCGGGGTGACATTCCATAGTCTTATCCTTTTCATAAATTCAGCCTCCGTTTTCAAATAGTGAGTATCTCGCAGCCGTCCTCTGTTACAAGTATTGTATGCTCCCATTGTGCAGACAACTTTCCGTCGCTTGTATATACCGTCCAGCCATCTTCATCGGATATTTCACAGTCGAATGTACCCTGATTTATCATTGGTTCTACCGTGAGTACCATGCCCGGAACGAGAAGAAGGGTTTTTCTTCTTGTTCTGAAATGCTCAACTGTCGGATCCGAATGGAATTTAAGTCCAACTCCGTGTCCGGTTAAAAGCCTGACAACGGAATAGCCGTTATCGTCTATATAATCATTTATGGCATTTCCGATATTTCCTACGGGAACATAAGGCTTGATCTGTTCGATGCCGATAAACATACTTTTCTTTGTAACTTCCACAAGTCTTTTTGCTTCATCGCTTACATTTCCTATCATATACATTCTGCTCATATCGGCATAATAACCGTTTAATATATTGGTTATATCCACATTTACAATATCTCCGTCTTTAAGTATGTCTTTTTTTGACGGTATACCATGGCAAACAACATCATTAATGCTTGTGCAGCAGCTTTTCGGAAAACCGTTATATCCGAGATCGGCGCATATCGCACCTGCTTCTTTTGTACGTTTGCTGACGAGTTCGTCGATCTCATATGTACTTACACCTTCTTTTACGAAAGTGTCAAGTTCGTCCATTATGGAAACGGCAAGTTTACCGCTCTCTCTTACTCCCTGTATTTGTTCGGGAGTGAGGATAAGATCTCTTT
>JAFUUG010000438.1 GCA_017483905.1 Bacillota bacterium | reverse complement strand
GTGACATTACGGCAGTTTCATCGGCATATACCGAATTGCCCGCAAACAACAGAAAAGATGCTGCGAAAAATACTGCCAAACAAATCTTTCTCTTCATTAATTTTCCTCCTTCATGGTATCCCCATTTAATATATTATTATTCATCGAGAAGAATGTCATATCCCACAAGTTCATAACCTCTGTTATTGATATAGTCCATAAGTTCTTTGCTTGTGAGGATAGCAAATTCGTTTATCCTGTTCATGGAATATTTTGTTCCGTTATAGAGAGGAAGGTCTACAAATGCAGGTCTGCAAAGCACTTCAAGAAGACCTATGCCGTCTGCTGCCTTGGCATCAAGATATGCAACAAGATAATCGAGAGTTGCGTTTTCTGCAAAGAAACCGCCTGTAAATTTATCGGAAGTCTTTATCCCTCTTGAAAGAGGATTTCTTCTGTTCTTATCTACCATTCTCAAAGGAAGATCATGCTTAAAGGCAAGCTTTGTGGCTACCTGAAAAAGCGGGTCGATCATGTGTATGCCGTAATGACTGTCGATATGAGTAAGTTTTACTCCGGCTGCTTCTGCCTTTTCTATCTGTGCTTCAAATTCATTTTCAACTTCGGTAAGGTCAAAATGGTCTTTATTACTGTCGAATAAATTGTGCTTATAAAAATTTCCGTTTGCGTCGGTAAGTGTTTTATGACCTTTAAGAAGAGGCTTTCCCGTCATAAGATTAAGATGGATACCTACTCCGAGATATTCGGAAGCACCACTGTGGTAAAGCTCAACTGCGTGTTCAAAATACGGGGAAGTTGCAAGGATACTTGTGGAACGCACAACGCCCCTTTTTGCTGATTCGACTATTCCGTAATTTGTCGCCATACTGTAGCCAAAATCATCTGCATTAAATATAACTTTCATAGCTGTTTATTCTCCTTTACTGTATGCAGTTTTACGACTGCGTTATTTCGCTTTCATTTTTCATAACTAATATTTTAACACTTTTTTTGAAAAGTTTCAATATTTCTTATAACAGTGTTATAATTTTGTAATATTTCAATACGAAGGGTTTGATGAATAAATTTTTGTTATTTTACTTGATTTATGTATATAAAGAGTGTTATATTATATATATCGACAATCTCCGACTGTACGGAGAAAATAATAAAAGTGAAGAGAAAGGGAATATATTATGGACAGCATAAATCTTAAAGCAAGAGCTAAAATAAATATTTCGCTTGATGTATTGGGTAAGCGTGATGACGGATACCACGACCTGAGTATGATAATGCAGAGCGTGAATCTTTGCGATGATATTTTCATAAGGAAAACGGAGGAAGAGGGAATAACGCTTAAAACAAATATATCATGGCTGCCGACGGACGGGAGAAACCTTATTTACAAAGCGGCAAGCGAAATGGTATCACGATATGAAATAAAATCGGGACTTTTTATATCACTGCGAAAAGTTATTCCCGTATGCGCCGGACTTGCGGGCGGAAGTACCGATTGTGCGGCAACGCTTATAGGAATACGGAATCTGTTTAATATAAATATACCGATGAAAGAACTTATGGCACTGGGAAAGGAACTGGGGGCTGATGTGCCGTTTTGTCTGATAAGAGGAACGGCTCTGGCGGAGGGAATAGGAGAAAAGCTCACTCGTATTGCTCCGTTTCCGAAATGCTCCATACTTATTGTGAAACCGCCTGTGAACGTATCTACGGCGACTGTCTTTAAAAGCTATGCTCCCGAAAAGGTTACGGCTCACCCCGATAATGAAAAGCTGATATACTGTATCAAAAAAGGCGATCTGAAAGGTACTTGCGAAAATATGTGCAATGTACTTGAGAGCGTGACGATAGAGGAATATCCCGTGATAGCGGAGATAAAGAAATTTATGAACGAAAAGGGCGCAATGGGGGCAATGATGAGCGGAAGCGGCCCGACTGTGTTTGGTATATACAGGACATATTATTCGGCTATAAGTGCGCTTAAAGCTGTAAAGGAAAAATTCGGCATAAAAGAATGTTATGTGACGAATGCATTTAATATTTTTGAATGATGAGGTGCAGGTATGATAAAATTATTTGCAAAAGCCTGTTATGCTTTTGATGAATATTCCGAACTGGTGAAAACAAGCTGGATCAAGATTTTTTTCTATTTTATTGTAGTAAATGCGGTAACATTTGCTCTGTATTTGCCCGGCTTTTATCTGATAATAAATGAAAATGTTCCCGAATTTACGATTTCTGACGGGATATTTTCAACGGAAAGCAAGATGGACGAGGATCGCTACGGGGTGAAATATCTTATAGATACCGACAAGGATTTTTCAAATGAAGATCTTTCGGGGATAAGCAACGGACTCGCCATAGACGCACATAAGATAATAGCGAAAAATTACGGCATAACTCAGCAGATGCCTATGAAAGAAATTGAAATGATCGGAATAGTTGATAAAAGCTCCGTTGTTTCTTTATTTATGGTGCTTTTTGTTTCATTCGGAATATTCTTCTATTATTTTGTAGTCATTATCAAAGTGATGTTTTATGTATTTATGACAATGTTTCTTTCACTGATGCTTAAAAATATCATATCATATCCGAAAGCATTGAAGATAACGATACTGAGCCTTACTTTTCCCGAGATATTAAGAGCGGTATTGATGCTTTTTTCCGTGACGATGCCGAATATCGTTTATTTTTTGATGATGTCTGCATATCTTTACTTCATATTGAAGAATATAAAAAAGAATGGAGAAAGCACGGAGCGGAAGCAAGGAAAACAAAATGGATAAAAAAAGAAAAAAACGTATTTTTGATATTATACAGATAGGCAAAAAAGACGATTTGCCGAGCAGAATATTTGATTTTGTGATAGTGATCGCTATTTTTCTGAATTGCGGGGTCTTGTTTCTTGAAACTTTTGATGAGTTTTCGCAGTATCGCTTTACTTTCGGGGCAATAGAAAATCTGACGATATTGTTTTTTTGTATCGAATACGGACTGAGAATATGGACAGCGGAATTTTTATATCCTCATTGCAGCAGAAAAGCGGCGGTATGGAGATTTTTGTTTTCTTTCAACGGGATAATAGATCTGATGACGATACTGCCTTTTTCATATCTGACGGGGTTCGTTGCTTTTCGTATTCTGAGGGTGATAAGGATATTTCATCTTTTCAGGATAAATGCCGCTTACGATTCTTTCAACGTAATAACAAAGGTGCTTTACGAAAAGAAAAATCAGATAATTTCTTCGGTGTTTATCATAATTATAATAATGCTTGCCTCATCGCTCGGTATGTACAGCGTGGAGCATCAGGTACAGCCGGAAGTATTCAAAAATGCGTTCTCGGGGCTTTGGTGGAGTATAGCTACGATATTTACCGTCGGATACGGGGACATATATCCGATAACGCTTGCGGGAAGGATACTCGGAATATTTACAACATTCTGGGGCGTTGGTGCAGTAGCGATACCTACGGGTATAATATCGGCGGGATTCGTTGAACAATATACGGAGATAGCAAAGAGAAGCCTGCCGCAGAAGAAGGGGAAAATATCGGGGCAGATCGTCGTGATAACCGTTCAGCAGGACAGCTATTACTGCGGGAAAAGTGTATTTGAACTGAGAAGTGAAAATCATATAGAAGTGCTTGTGGTGATAAGAGAGGGAAATACACTTATAGCAAATATGTCGCTGGTACTGGAGGACGAGGATACGATAGTCTATAAGGAAATAATCGAAAGCTGACGAAGTTTAATGATACAAGCTTATTGGGGGTTGAAAAAATAAATTTTCGGAAAAACTGCCGTTTTCTGCGATAATGCTGAGTTTGTTTTTGAATTGAACGGTGTTCCCTTAGTTAGTCTGAACAAAAAACATAGATATTATATTAAAAATATGTTGAATTTTATTATATCTTATGTTATAATTAATAAGTGTTAAATCATAAAGATATTATGAATTATGAGAGGTGGTGAGATGTTGTGCCAACAAAAAGGGCAATTTGCTTTATTATTTGCCTTGTTTTGCTGACAGGCAGTGTGAATGTTGTTTTTGCCGAGCGTTATGTGACGTTGGGAAATACAGCTTCCGGTACGGTGATAAGAATAATCGACGGCGATGCAATAGAAGTACAGCTATCAGATACAAAGGAGATAGCAAGAGTAAAACTCATAGGAGTTGATACACAGGGGTACAACAATGCAAGAGATTACCTCGTGAGGAAGATACTCGGTGCAAATGTTACGCTGCGAACCGATGCAAATATAGTTTCTCCTATTAATTACTGGAATTATGCGTATGTTATATATAACGGCGTAAATATAAACAGTGAGATAGTATCAAAGGGCTACGGAGTATTCAATAATGCTCAGGCCGGCTGCGAAATATCCTCCATACTCTCAAACGATCAGAGAAATGCAAAGGGAAAGGGTCTTGAAATATGGACTTACGGCGTTCGTGCAAACGGAAGTACGTCGGGACTCAATCTCTACACCGGTGCAAGAACTTATTCATATACGGGGGAGAAGAGCATAAATATAAATACGGCTACGGCAGAACAGCTCAGGGATAAGATCGTCGGAGTCAACAGCAGTATTGCTTCGGCAATAGTGAAATACAGAAGCTCGAATCCTTTTGATGATATAAGCGAGATAAAATTTGTTCCGGGTGTGTCAAAGTCGATATTCGATGACAACAAGAATATAATGAGTGTTTGCACGAATCTTCAGAAAGCTTCGGAAGATGAGATAGAAACGCTCGGAGGACTCGATAAGGATACCGTAAACAAAATAGTGGCATACAGAAAAAGCTCTAAGTTTACCCGTCTTGCCGATCTTAAATCGGAGGGGATACTCTCGGCGGGAAAATACAGCAGTCTTTCGGAATATATGTCACTGAGCGAGATAGACAGCGTTGATGTGACGATAGGAAACAATGTCGTGAATGCAAACAGGGCATCTGTTGCCGATTTGACGGGGATAGGACTTAAAAACGAAGATGCTTCAAAGATAGCCGGAGTAAGGGAAAACGGCTATACGATGAAAAATCTTATGGAGATAGCCAAGATACCGGGCATAAGTCTTGATGAAGAGAAACTTAACGGATTTGAGGATAATCTGCATACGATGACGAATATAAATAACTGTAAGGACAGTGAATTGAGAAGTATCCTTGTGGTAGGCGATGCGGAACAGCTCAAAAAGGAAAGATTCATAAACTCCGTTGAAAAGGTTGAAACCATAATCGGTGCATCAAAATATGAAAATATTAAAGATATGATATATACGGGCTCGCTTATAACGGACTATACAAATATAAATACCGCAACTCAGGAACAGCTTGAAAAAGTGGGATTTACAAGTCTTGAAGCGAAGGACATACTTGCCAAATCTTCCATAAAGACGGCAAAGGATCTGCCTGTAGATGTCAAAAACGAAAACGGAAAAATAACACTTTACACAAATATCAACAGAGCAAGCGAAAACGAATTGCGGACTCTTAACAACGGTATGACGGAAAATATTATCAATGATATTATTACATACAGAACGGAACAGCCTTTCGGCGATATGGAAGAAGTCAAAAAATTCTTTGCCGATGAGAATGCCGAGATGATATATAATAATATCAGAGATTACATAGTAGTAAGATAAATAATATAAAGAAATGAGGGCGAGAAAACTATGAAAAACAAATCGATCAAGGCAAGTATACTGATACCTGTATGTGTGATACTTTTATTTACCGTAATAATAGGTATTATAGGTATCGCAGGCGGAGCATTGACAAAGTCACAATATAACGGAGTTATTGACACGGCTCTTGCAAGAAGAGTAATGGCGGCGGAATTTTCAAGAGATATAATGACGCTGCGAAGAGATTTCAACGCACTTGTGGTTTATGCGGATTTCTTCAATGATGGTGCAAAGACCGATGAAACAATGGAAAAAGCAAGAAATGACTTCAAAGATTTAAGAGATGACTTTGCGGCATATGAAAAAAATATCAAAGAAGACCCTTTTATCAGTGAAGAAAGAAGACAAAGCCTTCTTGGCTCATACGGTCAGCTGACAGCTGATGTCGATAATTTTGAAGAAGAGATGGAAGAGCTTTATGAACACTGTAAAAAAAGCGAAAAAGCCGATATGACGGAACATTTTAACACAATGATCGGAATAGTCGGTTCTATGCAGGAAAGCATAGATTACCTTGCGGGGCTCTCTGTTGAGAGAGAAGAAACGATGATGAACGAAGCAGAATCCGAAACGGTAATGATAAGAGTTGTAAGCATCGTACTTATGCTTATTATCGTCATAGTTTCGATAATTCTCGCTATAAAGACAGCTAAGTCCATTTCCGACCCTATCGGAAAACTTACAGATGCTTCAAAGAGGATCTCCGATGGTGATTTCAATGTCAATGTGAGAAGCAATCTTACAAATGAGATAGGAAATCTCTCAAATAACTTTGCTTTACTGGTCGATACATTCAAAGGTCTTACCGATGATATGAGCAGTGCTTTTGACAAACTTAATAACGGCGACCTTGATGCAAGAGTCGATGCGGGAAGATACAGAGGCGAATACAGAGAGATAGCAGACGATATAAATGTCACTCTTACCAATGTATCTGATGAACTTAATACTATTATAGGCTGTGTATCGGAATACTCTAACGGTAATTTCAGCTATACAAGCCCAAGGTTCCCGGGCAAAAAAGCTGCTATACACGAAGCACTCGACAATATGCAGGCAGAATTCGGAAATATCAACAATTCCATTCAGGGTATCATCGGCGATATGCAAAACGGTGTGCTTGATAATTACATAGATGAGAGCAGATTCCAAGGGGATTGGAGAAATATTATAGCAGGTCTTAATACGGTGGTAACGAGCGTGGCTGCTCCTACAAATGAGATAAACAAGGCTCTCGGCGAACTTTCAAAAGGTAATTTCTCATACAGCATAGATGACAGAACATTCAAAGGTTCTTTCAAGGAAATAGCGGAAAATTCAAATTCGACTACACGTTTCCTTTCGGATTATATAAACGAGATAGCCGAAATATTATCACAGATGGCTAATCAGAATCTTAATGTTTCTCTTGACCGTACTTATATCGGTGATTTTGCATATATCGAAGATGCCATCAGACTTATTATCAAGAATTTCAATGTACTTATCAAAGAGATCATCGTTTCTTCGGAACAGGTGGCTATCGGTGCTCAGAGTATAGCCGATTCAAGTACGGCTCTCGCTCAGGGTGCAAGCGAACAGGCAAGTGCAGTGGAAGAACTGAATGCTACTATTTCTCAGGTGGCAGAGAGCACAAAGGAAAATACGGAAAGAGTAAAAGAGAGCAACAATCTTGCAAAGACGGCTCATACAAATGCGGAAACCGTAAACAAGGAAATGCAGGATATGCTCGAAGCTATGAAAGAGATAAACGAAGCATCGAACAATATTTCAAATATTATCAAAGCAATAGACGATATTGCATTCCAGACGAATATACTTGCGCTTAATGCCGCTGTAGAAGCAGCAAGAGCAGGCGAACACGGCAAGGGATTTGCGGTGGTTGCGGAAGAAGTAAGAAATCTTGCCGCAAGAAGCCAGCAGTCTGCAAAAGAAACTACAGAGCTTATAAGTGTTGCGCTTGAAAAGGCTGAACAGGGTAGTGCAATAGCAGACAGAACGGCAGACAACATCAAGGCTGTAACGGACGAGAT
>JAFUUG010000437.1 GCA_017483905.1 Bacillota bacterium | reverse complement strand
CTTTGGGGCGGAAGTGCATTACTTGCGTTTGAACATTTGTGGCATGGAGAAGTTGTGCCGTTTTTTCCGTTTCTGACGAATGCTGTAAATGCTGCCGACAGGGCTGAAATGTTTTCTGAGATGGCAACATCGGGCATTGGTATGGCTGTTATTGTTACGGGTGTGTGGGCTGTGATGGTTGCTGTAAGCTGCTCAATTGAGAAAAGATATGAAAGAGAAGGTGAAATAAGATGACATTGCTGATAACTGTATTTGCAGCGGCTGTATCAACTATAATATGGTATAATTCATCGGAAAAAAATATGAATATGGGAACGCTTGCACTTATGTATTGGGGTGCTGCTCTTATGTGGTTTATTGATGCCTGTGCCGAGTATACAGAGATTGGAAAGGAATTTTTCAATCCCGGTATCAATGAAATGATAAATGATACATATCTTGGATTTTCTGCGGCTGCATTTGGACTTATTATATGGATAGTGATAGTCATTATAAAAGATCCTAAGGGAAAAATAAAAGAAATGCTTGTAAATAAAAGATAATAATTTTAAAAGGCGGCTTATCCAGACCGCCTTTTATTGTAAGCAGATAAAATATGTAAGCTCTTGTAAACAAGTTTTAAAAGGGAAGGAAATGTAATGGAAAAAATCGACAAATTAAGGGAATGTCTTTTATCGCTTGGTTCTGTTGCAGTTGCTTTTTCGGGCGGAGTTGATTCGACTTTTTTGTTAAAGGCTGCACATGATGCTCTGAAAGACAAGTGTATAGCGGTAACGGCAGATTCGAGTTTATTTCCGAAGCGTGAAATAGACGAGGCAAGGTTGTTTTGTGAAAAGGAAGGTATAAAACATATAATTATTAAAAGAGATGAATTTATGATAGACGGATTTGCAAAAAATCCGCCGGACAGATGTTATCATTGTAAGAAAGCTCTTTTTGAAGATATAAAGAAAGCTATTGACGAAACCGGCATAGAAAATATTGTCGAAGGGTCTAATACCGATGATGAAAAAGATTATCGCCCCGGAATGAGAGCAGTCAGAGAAAATAATATAAGAAGTCCGCTTATGGAATCAATGATGAGCAAAAAGGACATAAGGGAATTATCAAGAAAACTGGGATTGGCAACGAGCGAAAAAACATCTTTTGCTTGTCTTGCGTCAAGATTTGCTTATGGCGAAGAGATAACAAGAGAAATGATCGAAAAGGTTGATAAAGCAGAACAATTTCTTATTGATCTGGGATTTGGGCAGCTGCGGGTAAGAGTGAGTAATAAAAGTGCAAGAATAGAGATCATGCCCGAAGAATTTTTTATGATGACAGAATATGCAGATAGAGTTTATAAATATTTAACGGAACTTGGTTTTATATATGTGGCGCTTGATCTTGGAGGCTACAGAACGGGAAATATGAATAAGGGGCTGGAGGATAAAAATGGATAAAAATGATGTGCTTGAACTTTTTGAAAAAGTTGCGAAAGGGGAAATAAAGCCAGATGAAGCTGTTGAGAAATTAAAGTATAAACCGTTTGATGAGCTTGGATTTGCGATGCCCGATCATCATAGGGGACTCAGAAAGGGTATCGGTGAAGTGATATACGGTGCAGGAAAAACGCCGGAACAAATATCCGAGATAGCAAAAAATCTATCAGAAAACGGACAGAAGCACATTCTTATAACGAGGATGAGCAAAGATGCCTATATGTATATAAAGGATAAAATTGATATTGAATATTATGAAAATGCTAAGATAGGAATTGCAGGAGGCATCAAGAAAGCAGATACTGATGGTGTTATATTGGTAATAACAGCGGGAACGAGCGATATTCCTATTGCGGAGGAAGCTGCGATGACTGCGGAATTTATGGGAAATAACGTAAAGAGATTATATGATGTCGGAGTTGCCGGAATACACCGTCTATTTGCTCATTACAAGGATATAATGGATTCTGATGTTATAATTGCCATAGCGGGAATGGAAGGTGCTTTGGCAAGTGTTGTCGGTGGTATCGCACAATGCCCTGTGATAGCTGTACCTACAAGCGTTGGATATGGGGCATCATTCGGCGGGATTTCAGCGTTGCTTTCAATGCTCAATTCTTGTGCAAGCGGAGTAAGCGTTGTAAATATTGATAATGGATTTGGTGCTGCATATATGGCAAGTATGATAAATCATATGGGAGGTAAATAAATGGATACTATATATATTGAATGTAAAATGGGTGCGGCAGGGGATATGCTTATGTCGGCACTTCTTGATATACATGACGATGCAGAGGGATTTACAGAGAGATTCAATAAACTTGGTATACCCAAAGTTAAAGCTGTGCTTGAAAAAGGGGAAAAATGCGGTATAAGCGGCAGTCATATAAAGATAACCATAAATGGCATGGAAGAACACGAATATGGACATCATGAGCATAAACACCATGAGCATCATCATACAAATATGGAGGATATAAGAAAGCTGATATCTTCTTTGCCTATAAAAAAAGAAGTTTGTGAAAATGCTCTGAATGTGTATAAAATAATCGCAAAGGCAGAAAGTAAAGTACACGGTCGTGATATTGATAATATACACTTTCACGAAGTCGGCAGCTTGGATGCGGTGGCTGATATTGTGGGGGTATGTATGTTGATAGATGAAATAGGCGCAAAGAAGATAATAGTATCACCTGTGAATACCGGTGGGGGATTTGTTAAGTGTGCACATGGTGTACTTCCTGTGCCTGCACCTGCAACGGCGGAAATACTGAAAGATTGTCTGTCATACAGCGATAATGATGAGGGTGAACTGTGCACACCGACAGGAGCGGCTTTACTCAAATATTTTGCAGACTCTTTTGAAAATATGCCCGTTATGAAAATCAGAAAAACAGGTATAGGTCTGGGAACAAAAAATTTTACGAGGGCAAATATTTTAAGAGTATTTAAGGGGGATACGGAAGATAAAAATGAAAAAATATCTGAAATATCATGTAATATAGATGATATGACGGGGGAGGAGATCGCTTTTGCTGTCGAGAGATTGTTTAAGGCAGGAGCGAAAGATGTATTTACCGAATCAATATATATGAAAAAGGGAAGACCCGGAATATTGCTTTGTTGTATATGTAATGAAGAAAATAAAGATGATATTATCAAGGCGATATTTAAGTATACTACAACTATAGGTATAAGAGAAAAAATATGTGAAAGATATATTATGGGAAGAGAAGAAGCGGTTGAAAATACAGAATATGGTGAGATAAGATATAAAAGGTCTTATGGGTTCGACATGGAAAAGAAAAAATACGAATATGATGATATTGCAAAAATAGCAATCAGAAATAATATGAGTATTTCGGAAATAAAGGAAAGATTGAAAAACTGAGAGAAAAATCAAATTATAACTTATATTAAACGGCAAGAGATTATATACTCTTGCCGTTTATTTCAAGAATAATTTTTATTTTTCCGAAGCAAGTGCTTTATAAACAACTGCTGCCAATGCACCGCCGATAAGTGGAGCAATTATAAAAAGCCATACCTGAGAAAGTGCGGCAGCACCGTTATTGCAGCCAAAAGCAGCGGAAATAAGTGCAGCACCTAAACTTCTTGCAGGATTTACGGATGTGCCTGTAAGCGGAAGACCCAAAAGGTGTACAAGCGTGAGAACTCCACCTATAACAAGACCAGCTTCGCTTGAAAATTTTTCTTTGCTTGTTACTCCGCATATAGCAAACACAAATACAAAAGTGAGAACGACTTCCGCAATAAATGCGCCTACAACAGAAATGTTTATAGCTGAAAGTTCTCCGAAACCATTTGTACCAAGTCCGCTTTCAATAAAGAAATCGCCTCCGACAGCAAATAAGATGCCTGCACCGACGATCGCTCCCAAAACCTGACTTACAACATATCCTATAAATTCGTTAAGAGTTAAACTGCCGTTTATAAGCATCGCAATGGAAACAGCGGGAGTGACATGACAACCCGAACCATTTCGCACAGAGGTTGCCAGAGCAACGATACCAAGCCCGCATGCCCGAGCTATGCCGCCTTATGCGGCTCCACGACCGTTAGTGGAGGGAACTCCG
>JAFUUG010000436.1 GCA_017483905.1 Bacillota bacterium | reverse complement strand
TCTCCGTAAGTTTTTTCTTTTCATCTGCCTCAAGAAATGTTCTTGTCATATTTTCAACACTTTTTTCACTTATCATATTTATATCTATATATTTATAATATTCGGCTGCCTCTTTATATTCTCCATTTCCGAAATAAATGTTTCCTATTGCTGCTCTCAACCTCATTCGGAAATTTCTTGAAATATTTTTTTCTTCAAGAGCCTCTTTCAATATAAATATGTTTTTTTCGTTTGCATTTTCAATGTTCATATAGTATTTTGCAAGATTTATGAGTATATTATTATCTCTTTTCCCTTTCAGATAATATCTTACATATAATCTCATATCGGCATTTTTTATACATCTTCGTATTACTGCATTACTTTCGATAAGTGTCTTTTTTTCATCATCAAAGAAGTATTTGTCAAATTCGTTTCCCGAAGCCGTTATATAAGCTTTACCGTCATTTACTTCAAAGAATTCAAGTTTGTTTTTTTCCTTTTCTCTTATCCATATATAGCTGACCTTTTTTTCTGTCTTTACCTCATATTCAAATAAGTGCTTATATAGTATATCCTCAGCTGTCTGTTCCGTCTGTGCATCTATTTCATATTTATTTGTTTTATCAAGTAAAAACTTGTATATCTCATAAAAATATCTTTCATCTTTGTTTTTCTTTATTCCTTTTATACCTACATCTATGATATCCTTTTCGTATTCATCTCTCAGCTCGCTGAATTTCTTATTTCCCAGTATGATATAATATATATATACTTTCATTTCAAAATCGACGTTTCCTTGTTCAAGAAATCTTTTTATAGGATATATGCCTATATCATCTATATCATTTTCATAACCGCTCTTTATGAGAAAATCTATCAATCCGACAACTTCTATTTGCTGCCGTACCGCAGAATTATATACATCAAAAGCATAAACCGAATGATCGAGATTGCACATAAGTATCTTACATAGCTGTTCAAGTATCCATTTATTCGGATATTTATTATACAACCTTGCCCCTGTAAAGCTATTCATAAAGAATACAAAAGGTATTTTTGTATTGCATCTGTCAAGTATTCCCTCTAACATAGCATTGTGGCAAAGACCCCATTTCAGAAAACCGACAAGCATTTTGCTCTCTTTATAAAGTCTTTCCCCTTTTTCATTGTAATACTTGTATAGCAAAATATAATAAAATCTGCTCTTAGCCCCATAAATAAAGCTATTTGATATTCTTCTTGCCGTTAGTTCGTCGCTTTCTCCTTTTTCCATGTAAATATACGCCATAAAAAGCTCTCTGACCCATAGATTTTTCTTCTGTACTTCGCCGTCCAGCATACTTATTAATTTATCGGCTTTTTTACCTTTTTTATATTTTATATCAAATATTATATTCAGAAAAAGGATTGCACAATAAACGACTTCATCGTTTATCTTGAAATATTTCGTGTATTTATACATAAGGTGAATGTTTTTTTCGGCTCTCGCACTGTTGCCCATTTCAATATCAATAAACGCCGAATAAAGAACCAGTCTTACATCTGCGTTATTTCTGCTCAACTGCCTGTTTATAAATTCAGACGCATCGTTAAGATATTTCTTATTATCTTCTAAGATTGCTTTTGAGTAATACTCCTGTATGATACTGTAAGCAAGATAAGAAGAATTGTTTTTTCCG
>JAFUUG010000435.1 GCA_017483905.1 Bacillota bacterium | reverse complement strand
TTTTCGGAGTGAAGCATAAGCCCGATATTCAGCGGAGGACAACGCTTTCTTGCAACAGCGATTATGACCATTACGGTTTCAAAAGCCCTCGCAAGCACAGTCGCAAGTGCCGCGCCTTTTATGCCCATTTTCGGGAAGAAAACCTCGTGTAGCTTTCGCTCGTATCAGGTGCGGGGGCATGTGCCACCACACCCGAGATATTATACTCATTCATCGGAATCAGTCCTTTCCGTTTCCTGTCGCACTGCCCTCAATTTGCTGTGAGTTGACAGTATCTTCTTCATTTCCTCAAGGGATAGCCCCAACGTTATCAAAAAGCTGTACAGAGCCTTAAAATCGCATTCCATAGCATCACAGAGCGTTTTCATAAGGCTTTCTATTTCTACCCCGCGATCCTTCTTTGCATCACTCAGCTTCTTTTTCGCATCTTTCAGATCATTATCTGCAACGCTTACCTTGGTATTGCAGTTGTCAAACTTTGTGAAAATATCCTCATTCATCTTGCGACCGCCTCCTGTGTCTTATTGGGCTCTTCCTTCATTTGCGCCGCCTTGATCTGCACCTTTTCAGCCCATTCGGCAACATTCTTGATAATATCCAGAAAACTCCTGTCCTTTACACCGTCAAACGTTACCGTTGAACGATCGCCGTTATACTTCACAGAATGTTCCACACCGTTTACCTGAGCCGCCTTTGAAATATTATAAGCTGTCTTTGAATCGGTGTTGACATAGGTCTTGTTAGATATCTGTGAAAAGCCGTCACGATTGAAAAAAGTAGTCTCTTTTTTCGGTGCATTTGTGTTCTGTGCCGGCTTTTCCGGCTTCTTGACCTCATTATTATGCGGTGACTTTGCAACAGGTTCACTGACCCTTGCACTCTGGTAGCTTGACTTCACATAGTCAAGAAACTCACTGTTCTGCTTGCCGTCAACAACGACCGATGACTTAAATCCGTCATACTTCACCGAATGCTCCACATTCATCTGCTGTGCGGTCTGTGAAATATCATATGCCATCTTCGCGTCGCAATTGATATATGCCTTATTCTCAATATCCTTGTAACTGTTCTTATTGAAAAAAGTTGGCTCACGCTTGCGGCTCTCCTCGCTTATGACTACCTGATTTCTACCGCCCTCCTTTGCCTCGTAAAGGGCATTATCAGCCGATTTCATCTCCATTTCAAATACCTCCTTGACATTCTGCGGTGTTATTTCGCCGCTCATTTCATGAACTCCGATTGAAAGAGTAACAGGTATCTCCTGTCCCTCATATTCAAAAAGTGCAGATTCTATCTGACCACGAATGCGTTCTGCAATGTCCGTTGCCTGTTTTGTATCGCAGCCCACAACGCATACCATTTCCTCGCCGCCTACACGGAATGCACTGTCAATACCGTTTCTTGTATTGTCTGATAAAATCTGCGCCACCTGTTTGAGAACATTATCGCCTGCCTGATGACCGTATGTATCATTGACCGCCTTAAAATGGTCAATGTCGCACATCAGAATACAAGCCTTATTATCCCCATCAAATGACGGTGCAAGGGTATTTCTCAGATACTCATTCAAGCCGTCACGGTTTTTAAGGTGCGTGAGTTCATCGGTAATCGCAAGGCTGTGATTTATCTCCTTTTCGATTGCAAGACTTATGGTGTCCATCACTGTACTGCCCCTTGCAAGCTGTGAGAGGTCAACGCCCTCAAAACCGCCCTGCTTTTCGGCAACTATCCAACCAACAGCCCTGTTGTCATTCGACTGAACAGGGATAATAGCCGTATTTTCATCAACAAACACATTGCCATCATCCATTACAAGCTGCATCATCTCGATGTTTTCAGGGGTGCAGTAATTGCGATTTTCACCGTCTGTGGTGTAAAATCTGTCACCCTCTATTGCGATAAACTCTGCATTAACACTCTGCGGACTGCCGCCGCCTGTGATATCCTTTGTGACATTCTCGACGGCTTTCATAGTTTTCTCGAATGTCTGCGCCTCGTTCATCGCCTTGACAAAACCGCCTATGACTTCAAGCTTTTTGTTGGTGTCGCCTATCATGTCGGTCATCTGCTCACGCATTGCGTGCATCTCCTCACGCATGGCTCTTATTTCTTCTAAAAGCATTTCTTCGTTCATAGCCGTCTCCCTCATATCGCATATAGCGCATTATCGATGATATATTCATCCACCGAATTTGTGCTCACCATAGCATCTGCAACCGCATCTATCGAATCCTGAATCGTGCCGATATACTGTGCAAGCACCTTGAAAACATCATATGACGCAATTGACATTTCAGCATCTGTGTTAAGCCCTGCCCTGTCTTCATCAGAAAGCTCTCGCAGTTCCCGTGCCTTTCCGAAAAATGTCAGCAGATACTCCCTTGTTATCTCATTACCGTAAATGCCGTAGATACGCACTGTCACGGTCTTTCTCTGATCTTCAATGTATAAACGCATTACTCTTCAACTCCTGTTCCCCGTTTTGATTTTTTCTCTTCCTGTTCCTGTTTTAACTTAGCCTGACCTTGCTTCAATTCTGATGTTTTTTTCGCCTCAACTGCCGCATCGGTCATCAGCTTTAACAGCGTTGTAAACACCTTTCCACCCTTGCTTTCCGACTGCCGTGAATACTGTTCGCATATGATACTTTCGGCATATACCCTGTCCTTTTCGTCAAACATTTGCATGAGTTCCACAGGTATCTCAACAGTGCCGTTCACGACCTTTATGCTGTGATTTGTTGCATATTCTTGGATTTTGCCCCATATGGCGTCATAATCAAATAAGGGTCTGCGAAATTCTTCACTTTCCACAGGTATGTATTTTTCTTCCCTTATGACAAAAAGGTCTATATTCCCCTGATTTCGTACTTCAAGCACGGTATTTTCTTCAACGGGATACTTTGTACAAAATTCATCAAGTGCCATTTTCATAAGCTCCGCATTTGATTTCTCCTCAGTGGGCTTGACTTCGATCTTTTCAGACTTGTCATATCCGATCGAATCGTTCTTAATGTTGGTAAAATAATCGAATTGATTGACCTTATCACCGCAAATTTTCCGCTTTCTGTGACAGCAATTTACCGTAAAACTGCACTTGATATTATGCAAAAATCGGTCATAATGAGACATGATATTTTCGTCAATAGCGTGACCGCATTTCTTGCAATACTGTAAAAATTCCGCACTGTACATCAGTTTAAGGATCTTGTCATAATAGACAATTCGCCCGGGATTTATCATGAAAGGGTAATCACCGCTTTCAACATTACCCGCCTGCACATCGGGATCAAGAAGAATACTGTCGTTTTTCTCCTCTATGTACAGTTCTCTGCCATCGTGCAGGTAGCCGAACAATTCCCCGTTTTCAAGCAGTATTTTCAGCAGCTCATAATCAGGGATCTTCACAAATCCGTTCACTATCGCCACATTTTCAAGCAGGCATATCTGCCTTGCCTCATCAAAGGAAAGCGCATTCTTATCCGCATATATTCGTGATTTAGCACAGCAAAGAATTATCGTTTTTATCCTGTCTATGGGCATTCTGATTTGTTCGTAATACTCCGACTGTTCGATGATAAACTCTTCTGCCTGAGCCAAAACAGGCGATATATCACTTTTTATCTTCAGTAAGTCTTCAACAACAGTAAAATCGATTATCCCTGCACCGTACAGTAGTAAAAGCCTTTCAAGTGTTTCCGTCATGGGTCTGCCCCGGACTTCCTTATAATCACCACCGGTAAGTGTATTCACTTCGTCAGTTAGAGAAACTCCGCAGACCTTTGCTACCACCGCAAACCGAAAAGCCGCTGTTGCAACCGTATATCCCTTTGATTGATTCCCGTAAATATCCGCAAGCCCCATCACTGCACCTCTTTCAGATTTACATATGTTCCTGTATCCACCATTCTGAACTGCTTTTGTTTCCTGCCGCCTATGGTGTCAAACTCCTTTGTGATGACCTCATCTGCAATAAGGCGTGAAGCCTCTTCGGGGGTGATTTGAATCTTGTTGAACCTGTCATTCTTCCACAGGGTAAAGCCGCAGCCCTCTCTGTCCGACTCGCAATAATAATTCAGCCTGCCCTCATAAACTGCCCTGTCACGGCATCTCGGACACATTCCAACTTTCATTTTATGCTCCTCTATCCTCTTGAAATTGACATATTTGCCGTTGTCATCAAGCACATACTTGGCTGAATATACCTCACCTTGCTTGTTTAATGCTTTCAGTGTGATTTTGTCGCTGTTCAGCAGTCTTTTCACCATTTCCGCCGTGATGGTATCACGATAGAATTTCTGCTCCTTCCATATCGTAAAGCCGCAGCCGCTCTTTCCCGATTCACAGTAAAAATTCGCCTTGCCCTCGTAAATATTCTTACCGCACCTCGGACACTTGCCCAAAACTTCACGCTCAAAGGGCGTTGTGCCCTCTTTCCGTACAGGCGTTCTGTTGCGGTTCTCGCTGTTTTCAAAAGTGATTATTTCACGAACAAAGGCTTTCACTTCATCAAGAAATGCGGTAGGTTCCTCGCCGTCTTTTATTCTGTCAAACCGCTGTTCCCACTGTGCGGTGCGCTCCACCGACTTCACCGCAGGGGGTAAGGACTCCACAAAGTCCCGACCAAATTTCGTACATCGAATGCTTTTCCCATTTCGCTCGATATAACCAGCTGTTATAAGCTGTTCGATGATTTCCGCACGGGTTGCCTCCGTCCCTATCCCCTTGCCCTTTACAGCTGATTTCAGATCATCGCTGCTTATACGATTGTCAATGTTGTTCATAACGGAAATAAGCGTTGAATCGGTATATGGCTTCGGGGGCTGTGTAGTGCATTCCTTGACTTTTGCATTTGCGGTGAATGTCTGCCCCTTGAATAAATCAAGGAACGAATATTTTTCCTTGTGGTCGCTGTCATATTTCTTCCAGCCCTGTTCTATGGGAATTACGGCTTTAAGCATAAATTCTACCACACCACAGTCAATGGTATATACTCGCTCAATGTAGGAATATTCTGCATCAAGTGCCATAAGAGTGCGGTTTATTACAAGCTCGTAGAGTTTCCTCTCATCATCGGGCAGATTTCCGAAACCTGTCGAATTATCCTCTGGAATAATCGCATGGTGATCGTGTTCTGACATTTCAGCCGTATTCATAACACGCCTGTCAAGGTTTAATCCCTGTTCCATAAGCGTTTTGACCCTCTCCGCATATTCGGGGCGGTCGCCTACACACTGCACAGTGTGGCGGATCTTCTGCTCCATATCCTCTGAAATGCACTCGCAATCCGTCCTCGGATATGTGAGCAGTTTTTTCTCATACAGTGCCTGTGCAAGTTCAAGGGTGCGTTTTGCCGTAAAGCCATGCACATTATTTGCCTCTTGCTGAAGTCCCGACAGTGAAAATAACCTCGGCCTGTTGCGTTTCTTCTCATCGGACTGAACCGCTGTAACGGTCGAAGATTGACCTTTCAAGATGTTTACCGTATTTTCAGCCATTGCCTTATCGTCAAATATTTGCGTTGACAATGCACCGTTATCAAGTTCGATACGATACGATGTTACCGCCGTGTGCCGCTCAATTTCCTTGTCACGCTCAGCGATTATCGCCAAAACAGGAGTCTTCACCCTACCCACCTTGTGGGGATAATCGTCCTTTATGCTGTATAGCCTTGACAAATTCATGCCTATGAGCCAGTCGGAGTATTCCCTCGCCAATGCCGCATGATATACACCGTCAAACTTGCTGTCATCGGGTAAGTTCTGCATAAGTTCCGTTATCGCTTCATCCGTCATGGAGTTGCACCACAGCCGTTTTACATGCTTTTTACAGTGATTTGCATTGTAGATATGTCGGAAGATAAGCTCACCCTCTCGCCCTGCATCGGTAGCGCATATGATAGTATCCACATCGCCACGGTTCATTAGCCTTGAAATAAATTTCCGAAGACTTTCCGTGTCCTCTCCCTCTCCTATGACCCTAAAATCTGGAAACATAGGCAGTTCATCAAGCTTGTAATTCTTTGAATAGCCGTAATCCTGCGGTAATCCCACACCGTAGAGGTGCCCTCTGGCACTCACCACGTAATAACCGTTACCGCTGTAACAGAAGTTCTTGCGGTCATCATCGAATATACGGTCTCTTGCGCCTACTGCGTGGGCAACTACTGCACTAACAGAGGGCTTTTCACATAAAATCAAATACATTGTTTCCTCACGGTATTTGAATGAGTAAAAAAACTATGAACAAATCCAATTAGAAACGATATTATCAAGAAAAGAAGGGTCAAGAAGGCATTTGAATTGCTTATCAGTCATACTGCCTTTGAATGAACTCTCACTTTTGAGGATATCATAGGCGATGTGTCTGATAACATTGAAGTTTTCAGCTGAATTATCCGCACGTGCCCTGCTCTCATCCTCTCTGAATGCCATATCCAATACCCAGTGAAGATTATTTTCAATACTCCAATGCTCTCTCTTGTATTTCATAATCTGTGCGGCATTCAAGC
>JAFUUG010000434.1 GCA_017483905.1 Bacillota bacterium | reverse complement strand
TAGGCTCAATCACATAAAGTCCCTCTATATCGCATTTTGTAACTTTTATCTTGCTCATTGACCTATCTCCTTTAAATATCTACTGAGTGCATTTTTCCACGTCGGCAGAGGCTCAAATCCCATTTCGACAAGTTTTCCTTTTTCCAGTCTTGAATTAAAAGGTCTTGCCGCTTTTGAAATACCGTATTCAGCCGTTGTCACAGGTTCAACTTCCGTTTTATATCCTGCCTGCCTGTATATTTCTTTCGTAAAATCATACCAACTTATATATCCACCCTCATTGGTAGCATGATAATATCCGTACTTCTCCGTTTCCGCCATATCAATGAGCAGTCTTGCAAGATCGAGCGTATATGTCGGCGTGCCTGTCTGATCGTTTACTACACGCACTTTATCATGATTTTTACCCACATTAAGCATCGTCTTAATAAAATTCTTTCCATTCAGACCAAACACCCACGCAATACGCACAATAAAATATTTATCAAGAATACCGCTTACAGCAAGCTCACCTTTTAATTTACTCTCCCCGTAAACATTCAGCGGCTTATAATCCTTACAATCAGCTTTCCAAGGCTCTTCCCCTTGTCCGTCAAATACATAGTCCGTACTTATGTATATCATCTTTGCCCCGATATTCTTTGCAGCCTCCGCAATATTCCTCGTTCCCGTTTCGTTTATCGCAAAAACTTTCTCCTTGTTTTCCTCATCTTCCGCCGCATCTACAGCAGTCCACGCCGCACAATGAACGATAACATCGGGCTTTATCTCTCTTATCGCATTTCCGACAGCATTTTTATCCGTAATATCAAGGCTGACATATTCAGCTTTCTCAACAGCCGAACCGTCTTTTATCCCACTATACGTTTCCGCAATATCACTGCCGACACCTGTATATCCCCTTTTTACAACCTCATTTATAACATCATGTCCAAGCTGTCCGCCTACACCCGTAACAAAAAATTTCATAATGTCACCTGTTTCCGTACATTTTTTCATAATAATTTCTGTATTCACCGCTTATTATTTCTTCCCACCATTCACGATTATCAAGATACCATTTTATCGTCTTTTTGATACCGTCTGCGAATTTCGTTTCAGGCAGCCAGCCAAGCTCATTATGTATTTTAGTCGGGTCTATAGCATATCTCATGTCGTGCCCTTTTCTGTCAGTAACATAAGTTATAAGGCTCTCAGGCTTTCCGAGTTCCTTGCAGATAAGTTTTACAATATCAATATTTTTCATCTCGTTATGTCCGCCGACATTATAGACCTCTCCGACTTTACCATTGTGAATTATCAGATCTATCGCCCTGCAATGATCCTCCACATACAACCAGTCACGCACATTCAGCCCCTCTCCGTAAACAGGCAAAGGCTTATCATTTAAAGCATTCGCTATCATAAGCGGTATCAGTTTTTCAGGAAAATGATACGGTCCGTAATTATTGGAACACCTCGATATCGTAACAGGCAGTCCGTAAGTTCTGTGATAAGCAAGCACAAGCAAATCTGCCGAAGCCTTAGAGCTTGAATAAGGACTTGACGTATGTATCGGTGTCTCCTCCGTAAAGAACAGATCCGGTCTGTCAAGCGGCAAATCACCATAAACCTCATCCGTCGAAACCTGATGATATCTCTCTATGCCATATTTTCTGCAAGCATCCATAAGTACCGCCGTACCTAAAATATTAGTCCTCAAAAATATCTCGGGATCCTCAATAGACCTGTCAACATGGCTTTCCGCCGCAAAATTAACTACAACGTCAGGCTTCTCGTTTTCAAATATCTCATAAATCTTCTCTCTGTCCGCAATATCCGCCTTATAAAACTTAAACTTCGGATTCTCCATCACATCTTTCAGTGTCGATAAATTCCCTGCATATGTCAACGCATCTATACATATAATTTCATATTCCGGGTATGCACTTAACATATGGAATATAAAGTTTGCTCCGATAAATCCGGCACCGCCGGTAACTATAATTTTTCTATTCATAATTTAACCCCCCTTAATTACTTAGTAATTTTAATATTATTATAATAATTAATATTGCGTAATTCTTCTGCCGTTATTTCAATTTTATCTTCAATGCCACCTGCAACAGACAACTGTTCACCTATAATTCTAAACCCTATTTTAAAATAATTAGTTCTTGCTGCTATATTATCTCTGTGCACCTCGGCAACAAAATTTTTAATATTTAGTTTCTCAACTGCAATTTTCATTGCCATAACAAAACTACATCGACCGATACCTTTACCATGTGCTTCAAGATCACCAATTTGAATCTTGCCAATTTCACAAGTGTCCGAATTTGGTTTTAAATCATATAAAGCAAGACTTCCCACCATACGATTTAATTCACTTATTTCATCAATTGCAAAAATAATTTGTTCATCATCTTTAATATAATTTTCAAACCATTGCACCTGCATCTCTTTTGTTATTTGCCCTATAGGGCGAAGAAACCTTGTTGTGCGTAAATCATTTCTCCATATTCTTAGTTGTTCAATATCCTTCTCTTCTAACGGTCGCAATTTTATATTTTTATACTCGGCATAATATTTATGTTTCATTTCGATAACACTCTTTTCTTTTTTATTTTAAAGCAACACAAATTCTTATATATTATTTTACTTATTTTTTAATTATTATCAAAAAATATATTTGATTATTAAGCTAATAAACAATGTTTTATAACTCTATTAATAAATTAAATTTAGTAATAATTTTCCATTTCTTATACTTGCATATTTTTGTACATTATATTTTATTATATCTACAAACACGTACGTTATCGCACGATATTATATCTTATCCTTGTTAGTCTTATTAATAATAGCATTATATATTCCGCTCAAAGTTTCCTTTATAACAGCACCGTTCAAGCATAAAATAAGCATTAACAAAATAATTTCATATACCATTACATGTTCTTCTTCAACTAATAAAATTACCCACTGAATAATAAGCACTGCATAATTTATACAACTAAATACAATACCAAACTTTATACCCATTTTTTTTTCGACTCCCAATATTATTGTAAGCCAAATAAAAAAATAACCAATAAGAGTTGCAATCACAGCTCCGTATAATTCAAAATAAGGAATTAAAATCAAATTTAAAATTGTATTTACCACTGCACCTAATACTGTTGCTTTCGCTATCAACTTTGTCGCTTTAGCGGCGGCTGCAATAGTTATTATATAACCTGATATTGAAAAAAAACAGTACTGATTAGCAATGCGGGAGCATAATGCCATGCAATAAAAAAATCCTTCTTAAAAAGCAAAGTCGCAATTGTTTTATCCATTAAAATCAAAATACTACATACAGTTACCATTACCATACTATATATATGATATAATTTTTTTAAATACACATCTGCGTCATTAGACTTTATTTCGTTAAACACACTAAGTTGTAATGCCTGAAATATTACGTTATGACAAGCTGTTATTATAGCTGGTATTTTATTTGCAACTGCATAAATTCCATTTAATGAAACGTTAGCCAAAACAGAAATAAAAAGTCGATCAGATGAACTATTAATCCACCATGCAATTCCTGTAAAAATCAATGGAATGCTGTAACAAAGCATTTTCTTTTTAAATTCTCTCGAATCTTCAATAGTTCCGATCTTTTTATTATCAGTCTTTCTCACTAAAAAAAAATAGGTAACAGAGAAACTCGAAGCAAGAACCGTCGCAAACAGAAGCCCATATAGCCCCCATTTAAAAACAAAAACAAATGCAATATTTGAAATAATTGTAACAACCGATGATATAATACTACCTATAACAATACAATTTACTTTATTTCTTCCCTTGAAGAAAGCCAAGTAGTTATTATACACCGCATTCGAAAAGTATTGAGCAAAAATATACAAACAATAAATTTTGATATTTTTCAACCGCCAAAATATTACTAATATCGCCAATATACCAATAAGAATTACCGAAGATACACCAACAATCCTTTTACCTATGTACATAGGTAAATCTTCCCGTTCGGTATTTTTACATTCTATAGTATATATCATAATAGCATCTGATATATCTAATGTAAGAATCGGTAATAATAATGAATAAATAGTATTTAATAATTCCATTGTACCATAATCGGTTGTTGACAAATAACTGGTATATAAAGGAATCAAGAAAAAACTTATCATTTTAGGACCAAATGATGCTAACGCAAATAGCAAAATATCTTTAAATATTTTTTTAGCTCTATTCATATTTATTTTTACTCCGGTTTAAAAAACTTATTTATATTTTCTGGGTTTCTTTCTATATTTTTCATATAGTAATCATAATCTTTAGCCAAATGTCCAATATCCCATGCTACATAGCCACACTTTGATAATTCAAATACTAAAGCTTTGGAGGTTGGTCCTAGAATAAATGCTAATATTTTTTCCTTAGGAATAGTTTTACATTTTCTTAAAATATCATCAAATTGTTCAAAGGAGTTTCTTGAAGCACATTCAATATATTCAACTGAATCTGCAAAATCAAAAATATTATAATTTATTTCGTTAAAAACATTTTTCCCGCAAAATATCACAATATGCTTATCCTTAATCATTTCAATCATTTTTTTGTAGTGCTGTTCGTAATCAAAAGATTCAAATATCATGTAAACTTGATTAAATGCTGCTGATATATATGTTTTTTTCATATCACAGTGTTCAAGTAAATATTTCCTATATTTTGTAATATTTAACAAATAAAAACGCTTGTTAAAATCATTAAGATTCTTTATAGAGTGAAAATAATTGTAATTTATTCCAACGTAACATTCATTTATATCATATTCAATTATTTTTTTTAAATAATCAGCTAATCGTTTATCATATTTTTGAAAAGGTATACTTTGACCGACAATTATATTTATCTCTCCATCACCAATTCTACAGAAACTTTTTGGTTCTTTTAAAAGCAAGTCAAGTGTTTCAGAATAATCAAGAATATTAGGTATATTATTTGCACAAGTCAATTCGCCGTATTCAATCATTTCCTCAACTTTCAAAAGTGTCTCATAAGACAAATTATTAAGGTTTTTTTTACACAAAAACCTTATATTTTTTAATAATGTCTTTATCATAGTAAGCGATCAATAATCTAGCGATACCCATAACCAAAAAAATTCCAACCAACTCTAACGAAGTACCATTAAAGTTGATTGGAATTTTAAATTTAATTGGATTTTATTAAATTTCATTGGAGTCGATTGAACATTTTACCCCACAATAATTTTGGACAGACTCCACCCAAGGTAATACCGACTTTATTTGATCATCTGTCGGAGCGTATCCGAATTTCGGCAAAGTTTCAAGCAGATATTTGAGATATTTAAATACATCAAGATTATTAAGCTTAGCGC
>JAFUUG010000433.1 GCA_017483905.1 Bacillota bacterium | reverse complement strand
TCCTTTTACCATTGTCAAAAGCGAACTTATGCCGTCAAATTCGCCATCGTTTGAGTTTCTCTTTCTCCACGCATAGAAAAAATCGTAAGTGGAGAAAAAAGAACCGTATTTATTATTAGCTCCGTCGCTTATGACAACAAAAGCATTATACTTGAATAATTCAGGAATATCTCGGCGGTATCTTACGGTAAGCTGAATATAAGCATCCATTATTGTGGCATCTTCACGAACAGCACTTTTAAATTCAAAAACAACAACGGGAATACCGTTTATAAACAATATGGCATCGGGAATCCGCAGTTGAGAGTTTACACCCTCTATCTCAAATTGATTTACGATCTTAAAAATATTGTTTTCGGGTTTGTCAAAATCTATCAAATTTATATATAGGTCTTTTTGGGATCTGTCCTCACGGTTTAAAATAAAGCCGTCACATATAAGCTTGTATACGGCTTTGTTTGCCTCGTATATCGTTCCTGAAATACTTTTAAGCTTCAAAATTATGCTGCTTATCTCACTGCTTGTAATATTGCTTTCATTATAACGCTTTCCCAAAAATGTACGCAGATCGCCCTCAAGTAAAACGTCCGAACGCTCTCTCCTTATGCTTTCACCGTTTTGATATATGTAATTTTCATCTTGAAATAATTCCATTACGGACATTTCCAAAGTGTGTTCGTTGAAATTTGCCATATCTATTCTCCAAATAAGTTAATTTTCATATTTTGTAATTTTTGTCAAATTTACAATATCATCAAGTGACCAATATTTATTGCTCCATCGGTAATAAATATTTTTTCTTTTTTTAAAAATTCTGAATGGTTCTTTTGTATTGTCATAAATATGGAATATATCGCATATTTCAACAAGCTGAGGGATCAAATTCAATGCTTTTTTGTATCTGCTTAATATTTTATCTTTAGGTACGGTATGACCTCCCAAAGATTCACGCACACGTACTCTTATAACATTTATATTAGGATCGGATGTCAAAACATATATCCCTCTTATAAAATATCCTTCTTTTTTTGCTCTTTTCAATAAATTTATATTTCTTTCGGTAGAAAGTACGGTTTCAAAAGTAAAATCGGTTTTTTCGTTTATTGCGGCTTCTCTCAATTCTTCTGCCTTTTGTGCCGCTTCCAAATCGGTACATAAAGTTGATTTTTTTATATCGTCGGCATTTATATATACTCCTATCGTTTTTGCCATCTTCGTAATAGTTGATTTGCCGCTTCCGTTTGGACCGGCAAATACAATTATTTCAGGCAGAAGTTCTTTGTTATTCGGCATATTCTTTCCTCCCGTCGGGATATTCTATATATGCTTTTTGTAATTCATCATCAAATTTTGCAATAGGCAGTCCTTTGATTTTTCTTATTTCATTATCTATTTTGATAGATGCTTTAAATCGTTCGGTTAATTCATCATCCGATAAACCACAAGTGTAATCTAATTCGTTTTTTGTAAGCATATTATCACCTCTTTGATCTCATTATATTACAAATACAATTATGCTTCAATACAAATCACTTACAAGTTATTATGTAAATTATTGGTAGTTTTATTATCTTCTACAGTTTTTTGACATATTAATTCTTCTAATTATGTAATAGTTGCTTCAATTCTATTGGTCAATTTTTCTTTCAGATCTTTGTAATCTTTCCATATAATCGTATTAACTTGTGCAATATCAAAATGCAATTTACTGTTTTCATTTGAAAGTTCATCTTCTCGGCAAAGATGAATTACTTCTTTGTTTTGCCCCAATGCGTAACCTGCTTCATAATATGCACCGTTATTCTGTAAAGTAAAATCAGCAATTACAAATTTAGCTTTTCTAATTTGGTAAAGCATTTCCGGAACTATTTGATGATTATGCTGAACATCTTTCATTACTATCGGGTTATAATGCAATTTTATCAAAACATCTCTTATTGTTCGTTCGGTATCTGCTAAACTTTCATCATAGGACATAGCTATAAATACATCTTTTGATTTTGAAGAATCATAATTATTTTTTTCAACCAATTTCCAACCATTAAAAGTTAAAATAACTTGACGATATTGCGATAAAGGATCACTTGTTTTTGAAAACTCAACATAACCCATAGAAATTAAATATTTAGCAATATACTCTATTTGTTTGTTTATTATTTCACCACTATTTTCATCAGAAATCGTTCTTTTTGCAAAATACAAACTTGCTAATTCTTCATAATTATAGGAAACGGTATCACCACGATATTTAGATTTTGAAGAAATATTCTGTAAAATAAGCAATACCATTTCTTCGAGATTTATATTGTTAAAAGCTATTATTTCGTTCAATGATACATCTCTAAAATGTATGCCATCTTTATAATAATGTGGCTTGTTATCTATCCAAATATATTCAGCATATTTATCATTTAATGTGGCTTTATTATGTATGTCATTTTCTTGGCAGTGAACGCCGTTATGATATAAATAAAATGCAATCTCGTCTGTGTACTTGTTTAAATCCATACTATGATTATATTTATATCTTCCACAGATGCCACAATTTATTAACATATCGCCTCTTTCTTTATTTTTGATAGTTTCTATATATTTTGCGTCAGAATTACAAAATCGACATTTATATTTCTTAATGTTGTCATTCAATTTATTCACCTCGCATAAGGATATAAATAATAAATGATAATTTAGCGGCTTAATATAGACAGCATAGATTTCGATAAAATGGATAGCTTGTCCATTTCTTCTTCGTTTTTGTGAATCGTATTTAACAGCTTTTTTGCAAATCTATCATAACTTGCTGCTACATCTTTGGGCGGAATCGCTATTTTATGTCTGCTTAAACTATCGACAGTAATCATTGATTGAGCAGAACCTGAGTCCAATGCTCTAAGATTATCATTCTTTAAATATACATAAAGATACGAAAAATATAGTGGATTTTTAAGTTTTAATGCAATTGACAAGTTTGTAATGTAACTATACTTTGGAGATATTCGTACATCTCCAGTTCCACTTACTCCTCTTGCCAAAACCACGATAGTTGGATCTGCAAACATATAGTCACTATAATAACCTGTTATACCATATCCGCTAAAAATAGGATAACCTTTTTCTAAGCGATCTGATTCAGGAACCATTTTACCATATTGAAAATCTGTTAATAGAGATAATGAATCTTGTTTCCATCCATCACTTTCTATGCCTTCAAGCACATTTTTCTTGAATGAAGAAAACCTCTTCTGAAACTCTGTAAGCATAATAGCCGCTAAATTATCATTTATCCGCTTTTTCAAGGCAATTCTATCGTTTATCGTCTTGTATGCCTTAACGATTTTTTGTTGTTCTTCCATTGGTAGAATAGGCACTTCAATTCTACATATATCATCCCACGAAATACCGCCTCGAACACTACCGTCCGTTTTAAGCCAACATATACGGTCAAATTCAGGTCTTTTAAACCAAAGCATTAAAAATTCTTCATTTAGAATTTTGTTGTCGATCACCTCAAACATAAAATATGCAGGTGACACTATTGCGGGATCTTCTTCTGTATACAAAGCAACAGGCAAACGCTCATCTCGTCCAACGTGCATAGGATTACAGGCAAATAACCCCTTGCGAATGAGTTTATATTTACTTAAATCCGTTCCTATGACATTTGCAACAGAGGGCATAAAATATTTATCAATATTTATTCCAAGTACATTTTGAGTAATAAGGTCACGATTACGAAAATCTACCAATCGAATATGATTTCCCAATACATCATAATTTGATTTCATATCCCAACTCCTTAAACACTTCAAGCAAATCGGCTTTTGACTTTTCTTCCTCAATAAGCAGTTCTGACAATTCTATCTGCAAACTTTTCATTTTCGTATCAAAATCAATATTTTCATCACGGTTCACAAATTCAATATATCTGCTTGGAACAAGAGTAAAGCCTTTTTCCTCTATTTCGTCAAAAGATGCACTGTGACAAAATTCGGGAATATTTTCGTAGCTTTCTTCATAACCCTTTTGCTGCCAAGCGTGATATGTTTTTGTTACTTTTTCTCTATCGGCTTCCGTAAGCTCAACATATTTCTTTTCAAACGGACTTCCCATTTGACGCAAATCCATAAACAATATTTCTTTTTTACGGTTGCGGTAATGTATCGTTTTGCCGTTTTTCTCCACATCTCTCTCTTTTTTGTTTCTGTT
>JAFUUG010000432.1 GCA_017483905.1 Bacillota bacterium | reverse complement strand
TTCAATTTATCAGCGACTTCTTTTGATAATTTTTTATAGCATTTGAAATGTTAATATCATTAAAGATATTTCCAAGAATAAAATCAGTGGGCAAATAATCATTAGATTCACTTTGTGCTGCAAAAACCATATATGGACAAATAGCTACATCTCCACTGCAAAAGATATAGGGAATATCTACCATAGAACATTGTGCTAATGGTAAGCTATTTGTATTTGGAAATCTAATATAGACAATTTCAAAGTTTTCAGAATTTAATGGCATTGTTCTGTTGCGAAGTTCAATCATTTTCTCATTTGTATAAGAAAGCAATTGTGTTTTTGTACCACGACCAAAAGGAGATAAAGGATTCATAAGAACATATTTTGATCCAATTCTTTTTGCAAACTCGCATAGTTCAACATACTCTTCAATTGACGCATAATTATTTGGAGTGACTAATATTCCATTTAGTAGTTTCAAATTGCCAAGCATACATATGTTATCTATTATTTTATTAAAAGTATATGAAGAAATATTACCTCGAAATTTTCCGTGTGATTTCGTATTAAAACCATCCAAACTAACATTAAAGTGGATATTATCAAAATTCAAAAACTCAGAAATAAACTTAGGGTTTAATAATACACCATTAGTGCATATGCTTACGCTTATGTTTTTTTCTAGCAAAGAATGTATTATATCTTTTATCTTTCTGTGAACTAAAGGCTCACCTCCTGTTAATGTAACTTTTGTCACTTGATTCTCTATAAGTTTAGGGATAATTATGTTTTTTATCGATTCAAACGGCATTTCATTCATTGATTTTCCTGCATCAACAAAGCAATGTGCACATTTAAGATTACATTTTTCAGTTATTTGAATCATTATTTTTTTATGGGGAGGCTGGACTGTAGTTCGAAAAAAACATGCAGAAGCAAAATCCGTATTGTAAATTCGTTTAATCATTTGTATCTCCTTTTTATTGAATCATCAGTGATTTAAATCAACAGCTAATACATTATATATAACTCTTTTACCTTGTACTCTTGCTCCAATGTTTAATATAATAATCATGCAAAAAAGATAAATCAAATATTCAATTGATACGGTTATTATTCCAGTCATTAATGCTAAGATAATATATATTGGCACTAATGTCACCGTTTGTGAATGTAGATCCCGAAGTAATAGATAGTCTCGATTAGAGCCATAGACTATTGAATTATCCCTATGTCTGTTATATATTTCATACCATAGCGCGGTTTGATTTTCCTTTAGTTTGGAGTTCTTGTCTATTTGATCATAGATTTCTTTATACTGTTTTTTTGCGTCTTCTACAGTAAACCGATCATCGTTGCATTTCCTAAGTATTTGCGTGAATATTGTATCACTTGGTTTTTTACAGAACAAAAAAACCAAATGAACTTTAATATTTGACGGCATAACCGAATCAAAAATAAATGTATATACATATATTATGGCAGAGAAAAAAACGACACTAACTATTGTGCCAATCTTTTCTACGATTTTCAATTCATTATCATCTAATGAAAGTGAAAAAACATTTGAAGAGATTAGCATTAATAGTATGTTTGCTAGTAAAAACCATTTTAACTCATTATTTCTATAATCTTTTAGACTTGACAAAAACATCAGCCTTTCTTTAGCTATATAGAATAAAAAAGTCTTTAATAACTATATTATATTTTAACATAAAAAAAGTTATATTAACATATTTTTCTTAAACTCTTTATGAGAAAAATTATTAATAAAACTATGCACATGGCACTAAAAAGTATATACAATTTTGTGAACATTTCATTATAATTCCGCAAATGAAAATACCGTCCTGTTTTTCTCAGAACGGTATCATATAAGCTATTCAATTGGGATCCATATTTCATAGTGTCGTTTATGCTTTTCATTTTTAGGATAGAGGTAATAAACTTCTACCTCATAATCATAAGTCTGTTTATAATCCGAATCCGGTAACCAGCAATCAAAAATCTGCTCTCGGAGTTTGGGTAGAACATCACCTGCGAAGCCGCCGAAATCGGTTGAAAATATGGCGTATTTACCTAACGGAATTGTAATACTGGTAAGCGACGGATTATCAATTTCATCTGCTTTCTTTGCTATAGAATAATTACCATTATTCCATATTCCATACCAGATGCCTTCAACGGTTGTACATACTTGATTTTGAACATAATCGTGCTGATTTGACCACATAATATGTTCTTGCTCAAAACGGTCAGCCGCAGTTCCGGTAAACTCTCTGGAAATACCTCTCGGCTTGATTGAATCTGTATTTGCGATTCTAAACTTCAACTCGCTTGCACCTTTAATCGCTACATAAAAAGAAACAGGCGGATATACTTTTAACTGAGTATCTTCGCTTACTTTTGTAGGCAATACGCCGTGTTGTTTTGCAAATGCTCTTGTAAAAGAATCGGCGCTGCTATATCCGTATTTAACAGCAATGTCGATGATCTTTTCCTGCCCTTTCAATAACTCATACGCTGCAAGCGTTAGTCTACGTTTGCGGATATACTCGCTGACTGACATATTTGCCATATAGCTGAAAAAGCGTTTGAATTTATCATAGGGACAAAGGGCGATTTCTGCAATCTTATTTGTGTCAATCTCGCCACACAGATTGTCCTCAACATATGCGATAGCGTCGTTAAGCTGTTTTATAACATCCATAATGCTTACCTCCTGATAATATCATATCAGGATTTTTCTTTCGTTGCCAGACTTTTTGGGGACAGATTAGATCGTTTTCTTTAAGTAATATCTACAATGCTCTTTTGGGCAATCCTCTAATACTCCAAACACCTCATAACCTTGCTTTTCGTAAAACTCTTTTGCTTGGAAATCAAAGGTGTCGAGGTGTATCAGATAACAGCCTTTATCTTTAGCGTTATTTTCTACTTCTGCAAGCAGTTTTGAGCCATAGCCTTTATTGCGATAGTTTTTATCAACCCAAATCGTGTCTATATAGGCAACATTCCAACAGTACATTCTTGCGATGCAGCCGGCGATAATCTTTCCGTTATCGTCGGTTATCTTTTTATCGAGCGTATCAAACAGTATTTTCTGTTGAGTCGGCACTTGGGAGAGGTTGTACTCGACAAGTCTGTCAATGATATAATCTGCGTCGCCGTCTTTGCAGTTTTCGATTATATAAGCCATATTATCCTCGTTTTTCAAATACCAAATGATGAAAGAACGCAACCCTCTGAAAATCAGGATGTTGTGATACCCTCGTTTCAATGTCAATCATCTTTTTCTGCCATTCTTCATCTTTTTGGATCTCTTGATTTTGCTGTAAGTCCCAGAAGGTACGCAAGCCATAAGTCTGTTGCAGAACAAGCCCGCTGCACCAATTTGATACATCGCTGTTATCATAGTAATTGATCGTACCGAACTGTTGGGCATTGCTGTTTTAACCGTCAAGGAGATTATTTGCTTCATCAAAGTTGTTGAGCAACACAATCATCTGCATTACTCTGCCATTGCGGTTGTGTTTTACGATTGACAGCTTGCCGTTTTTCTTCAGCAGTCGATGGAACTCATTGACGATTATCTCTCTGTCATCAGCGTATTCCAAAACATTGTGACAGAAGATATAATCAAATGAACCGCTCAGTAGTTTTTTCAATTCGTCGGTACCACCGACAATTTGCCGATAGCCGTTCGTGTTCACTTGTTTAGCAAGCATATCCTCGGAAGGCTCAATCGCAGTTACCTGATTTTCGGCGGCGAAATGATCGGCGGTAAGTCCTGCCCCGCTACCGAAATCAAGAATAGTTTTACCTTCTATTTCGCCGATTTGCTGCCAAATGATTTCCTTTGCGAGTCTTTCCCAAGTGGGTAAATGTTTTATCATAATTCAAACTCCAGTCAATTCTTCCTTGCAATAAAGAATAATCTCGGGAAACGAAAAAGTATTTCACTGTTCTTTTGTATTTTATAACGCTGTTTCAATTCGACGTACACATCATTAACAAAATCGTCTGCATCAGATTCAGTAAGCTGTTCAAGATAAGGTCGCAGCCCTGTTCCTTTGTACCATTCAATGATTCTTTCAAAACTCGGCATACGATGGCAGTAAGTCGTTTCCCATATTTCAAAATTGTTTGAAATCTCCGAAAGAACATCAAAGTATTCTTCGGTAGTGAGGTTGTTATAATGCCTCGGTGTAATCTTATCTCTCCATTTTTCTTTAATCACAAGGTCGTTAATAATAATATGAACAGGGTGTTGTTTCTGCATAGGGATTTGAACGGCAAGCATACCGCTTGGTTTCAAAAGAGACATCAGTTTTGGTAACAATTCATTGTGGTTTGGCAGCCACTGTATGCAGGCGTTTGAAAATACAATATCAAACTTTTCGTTTACTTCGTGCAAATCACCATTTGCATCGAGATTGATAAACTCAATATCGGGCTATAATCCCTTTGCTTTTTCAAGCATTTCATCGGAATTGTCTGCACCGATTATCTTGGCGGTTGGAAATTTATCCTTTAATACCTTTGTGCTGTTACCCGGTCCGCAACCTAAATCAAGTATGCTGTTAGGGGCAAATTCTTCAAGTCTGTTTGCCAAATCAATTGCAGGCTGTGTTCTGTCTTTCAAAAACTTTTCATATTGTATAGGATTCCAGTTTGGCATTTGCATTACCTCTTTTTATTTCAATCCAAAGTGTTCGATCAGTTTTTGTAACGTGTTTTCAATCGTACTGTTATTATCTCTGACAATCGTATAAAACCCACTGCTAGCGTATTTCTCATAAACCTCTTTTGAGTTTATCTTTTCAAGGCATTTGCGGTAATTCGACATTGCTTCCTCAGGATTATCCGCTTGATTGAGTTGGTCAAGAATAAACCGCTTCTCGGGATCGCTTCTGTCAAAAAATCTTTCAACCGACATACTCTGCGGGCATAGCATTACCGCAATATGCTGATAGTCGGAAATCTCTCGCAATGTTTCCAAAGAGACATTCGTATCGACAAAGATTTTCTTATCTTCTGCAACCAACTGGAACAGTCTAATAATCTCTAAACTCTCTGCTTCTTTGGAACAGCCGTCAATCCAAGCGGCATATTCATCGGGAGTACGACTAATGAATTCCTGCCAATCCTTCATCGTATCGAAATATGCCAAATTAGGTTGGAATTCTTTATCAATATGCTTCATAAAAACATCGTGATAATTCTCGCCACAGCAAATACCGTCAAATCTTTCAGCCAATAGTTTTACGGCAGTTGACTTACCAGCATATGCCGTTCCGGTGATGAAATATACGTTTTGAAACATACTCTTTATGATGTTGTTAAATATGTTCATTAGCCTACCTCTTTGTATTAATCGGAAAGGTTCTTTAAATCCTGTTATGCTCCTATGCTTTTGTCCCCTTCCCCGAATTGATAGACAGAAAAAAGTATGGTAAAATGGAATGGAAACAAAAAACAGAAGGAGAGAAAACCATGTCTAACAAAAAGGGAAGCGCACCGCCGCGCTATGATGAAGAATTCAAAAAAGGAGCAATGGCTCTGGTCACAGAAAAGGGTATGCCCTTAAAAAGTGCCGCTAAGGATCTTGGTATTTGTCCCGACACGCTTCGTTCATGGCTGAACGCCTCCGGCTACAAGCCTGCCGAGGTTGCCAAGCAACACCGCGCCGACAGCCGTCAGAAGGAGCTTGAAGCTGAGATTAAAAAACTTCGCAAGCAGTTAGCCGAGAAAGACGAGGTCATCGAAATCTTACAAAAATCCGTCGGCATACTTTCAAAACCATAGAGGACAAATATTGCTTTGTCGATGCTCACCGCTCCA
>JAFUUG010000431.1 GCA_017483905.1 Bacillota bacterium | reverse complement strand
CCGCAATAATACTATTCTATTGTATACTTTTTTTTCGCTTGTGTCAAGTGGGTATTTGAGTTTCCGCATTTTTTGTTTGGGTTTTTCAATTTTGGGGTCTTTAGCGACGATTTGCTAAAGCAAATCGTCGCTGGAGCACGGGACTGGGAGCTGCGCGCCGCAGGCGCACTGCGATTCCCGTGCGACTTCCCGCAACGCGCTTGCGCGCCACTTGTTTATAAGTAACTATTTATTGGAATTTAGCGGGAAGATAATGGCAGGGGTTTACGCAAGCCGTCAACACCCCGCTAAACAATAATTAGTACCGCCCTTTTTCTATACCCTGTCACAGGTTTTCAAAACCTCTCAAACTGTGGCTTTGGAAAGGGCGGTATAAATTTGATTATGATGTATCTTATTATGTTTTCACGAAAATGTCCGACAAATCGGTGTAAGATTGGTGTAAAACCATTTAGTTGATCGAAATGAATTTTTCTTCTAATTGGCGGAGTTCATTACGCTTTTTGGTGTCGCTGACTTCGGAATAGATATTGATCGTTGTTGCAACGTTTTTATGACCCATTATTTCTTGTATCGTCTTTATGTTTACGTCATTTTCACATAACAATGAACAGGAAGAATGCCCTTATTGTATAATAAAGGCAAACGGTGAAAACCGCATAAAATCAAGATTTTCGAGGTTTGTCTTATTATATTTCAGTTCTTTTTCCACCCCTGAAAACGTAAGAAATTCTCTCAAAAAATCAGAAATGTTAGAATAACGACAAAAAATATTCGTTGTTATTTTAAGAAAGTGCTTTTGATGTTCGCTATAGCGGAATTCAGCTTGAAATTTCCGTTTCGGCGTTCGGCGGCTATGCTTGCTACAGTAGTGAAACAGGCATTTTAAGGCAGTGTAACCATATAAGACGTCGGCTTTTTTGTGGCGGTGAGTTTTATTTCAGTACCATACCGATCAAAAAAATAAGCGGCAGCTTTTCGTAACTCAAAGCATATTTTTGCTGCACAAACCCGCAGGTCAGGGTACGGAGGAAAATATGCTTTCCGTAAACGATAACAGAGTAGGGGAGTTTTTTTTGAACTTCTTGATAAGTCCCACAGCTTTAAAGTGGGACTTGACAGCTGTAATGTACCCGGTGCGGTAAATTTTTGCAAAACACTTTTAAAAGACGGGAGGGTAATGTCCCATAATTGTCACATTCAAAATAGTATAATACTATTATAACAAAGAGACATCAAAGAAGAATCAGAGAAAGGGGATATGCCATATGTTATTTTATAAAGCAGAGGGAATTGTAAAATCGGGTATAACGACTATAGAACGCGGACCATCGAGAATGAGTGAGTGTTCAATGTTTGCGCAGCTGTCCGATTCGTTTTATGAAGATCACGGTAAGAAGATATACATTTTTATATCTATGCTTAACCAAGGAAGAATAAATGCAGGGATAATTTCCGTGGAGCCATGCGACACAGCAGCTTGTATAACCGATTATCTTGGCAGAACTGAAACTGTTGCCGAGCTTGATATCAAAGAAGTAACTATATCTGTGTTTTCAAATATGCTTAGCAGTGCATCAAGAATGGATCTTATCCCCGATACATATTATGTGGCCGATTTGTTTGGTATAGAACGGCTTAAAAACAGAAACAGGGATGCGGAAGATATAATTATAGGTGATTGTGCAGATAAAGACGGTGTTTATGCAGCAGCCAGACATACATTATGCGAGGCTCCCCT
>JAFUUG010000430.1 GCA_017483905.1 Bacillota bacterium | reverse complement strand
TAGTAGAACGTTCTTTTGGTTGGCTTTATAAATATCGTCGTTTGTGGAAAAATTGTGAAAGAAAACTTTCATCTTCATTACAAATGACGATTCTTGCGTTCATATCTACTTGTATCAAGAGATTTTAACCAGGCTCTAAAACAGGCAGGCATATCTAATCATTGATAGCTGCCTGTTTATGATATACTAAATATGGTCGAACTTATTTTGTTTTCTTTCGAGTTGTCTTTTTTGTAGTTTTAGCCGCAGTTTCGGAAACTTTTTTAGTTGTTTTAGAGGCAGTAGAAGTTGATGCTGTAGAGCGTGCCTTGGGGATTTTAGCAAGGATAGTTTTTAAGACCGCTATTTTTGATTCGTTACCTGCAAAGGTGATTGTATCGACTTTCTTATTTACAAGAGCTGAGATAAGTTCATTGGAATCTATGGAAACTGAAACATCATTGTCTTTGTAATCATAAGGCTGGACATCCATTTTTCCGTCTGAAATTTTGGCATAAAAAACTCCGCTGCCTTCACCTGTTACATTGAATTGTACGGCAATATTTTCGCTCGAATCGCTCACTTTAGCTTTGTTTAAAAGCTTGCTTGTTTTTTCAAACATTTCTTCAAATGTCATTTAATACATCTCCTCTTTGGATGAAATTTTGTTACATTGACAGATATTGTCTAAAAATCTGTAATTTAAGGTTATTATAACATATATATATAAATTTGAAAAGAATTTTTTTATTGAAAAAGCAAAAATTTATCTCGAATATAAAAAAGGACAAATAAAAAAATTTTTGAAACAACTTTTAAAAATTAAAAAAATTTAAACTGCTTTTTTGATATATAATAGAGCATAATGATGATTTGCGGTATAAAATTTACGCAAATGAAAAGGGAGCCGGCTGCTCCCTTAAATCAAATATTGTAGTAATTTTTGAATGAATTGATAGCTTCAATAAAGGCATCTCCGTACTTTTTATATTTTACTTCACCGACACCGGAAACGGAAAGAAAATCTTTTTTATAAAGAGGCATTTTCTTACACATATCGGTAAGTGTTGCATCGGAAAAAATGATAAAAGGCGGAACATGGTTTTCATCAGCAATCTCACGGCGAAGCTTTTTAAGGACTGAGAATAACTCCTTGCTGTATCCTGTAAGATATTCCTTTTGTCTTTTATTTCGTTTGTCATCATCGTTGTTCAGGTCGGTTTCATAAACAGGCATTAATACTGTTTTTTTATTTCTAAGTATATCATTTGCCGAACTTCCAAGGCTTAATGTAGGATATTGACCGTCTGATCTAATGATACACCCTTCGGCTATGAGAAAATCTATTACGGAGGATATATACCTTTCCGATTTATCTTTCATTATTCCAAAGGTTGAAAGAGAATTCAAATTCCTTGATTTCAGAAAATCGTCATTTCTTCCTTTGAGAATTTTGTTTATTGTCGTTGAACCGTATGAAATTTTGCAGCGTGCTATACAAGATAATACTTTTTGAGCATCTATAGTGATGTCGGCTTCTTTATGTACTTTTAAGCAATTAGAACAATTATGGCATTCCTGTGAACCGTATTCTCCGAAATAATCGAGTATGAATTGCCGCAGGCAGCCTTTGCGGTTGCAATAGTTTATCATGACTTGTAGCTTTTCTTTATTGCGTTCCTGAAGCTCGGTGTTTTCACTTTGCTCTATAAGATATTTGTTTATCATAATATCTTTTTTGGAAAAGAAAATAATGCACTCAGCATCGGAACCATCTCTGCCGGCTCGTCCCGCTTCTTGGTAATAACTCTCCATATCCTTTGGCATACTGTGGTGCAGAACGAATGAAACATTTGATTTATCTATTCCCATACCG
>JAFUUG010000429.1 GCA_017483905.1 Bacillota bacterium | reverse complement strand
CATCCGTAGGCATTTATAAAGTTGTAGGATATAACAATATTACCGCTGTCACGAAGGTTAGCATATGTTGTCGGCTCGACAGCCATATATACAGTTCGTTCAACATCCTGCTTGTCGGTAAATCTGAGCTTTAACATAGGCTGATAGCCTTGCAGCGGCAGTTTCCAGTAATCGGCATTGCAGCTGTCCTTATAGTAATCGTCAACATCTCCGCTGAGATCCATTTCCTGCGGAGCAAGTCCAAGCCAAGTATTTGCAAGTGCATAGAGATATTCTTCATTTCCCGAATTTTGAGCATCTCGCATAAAGCCCCTGTAAATTTCAAGAATACTCTTTTTCTTCTGCTCTTTTATCTCGGCAATAAGGTTGTCCACATTTTCGACTGCCATTTCTTCAAAATCTTCTATCTCGGTATTTGTATATCCCGCCTCACGAAGTTTTTGAATATCTTCGCTGCTGTAATGAAATGAGCTGTCATCTTCGACGGTGCTTTCATCATCAAGAACGATAAAACCGTTTTCATCAAATTCAATTTCACCGTCAACCTCTTCTGCTGTAGTCTCTGTTGTTTCCTCAACCATATTATCATCTGTTTTACTGCTGTTTACGAAAAATACTGCAGCGGAAACCAATGCAGCCAAGCCTAAAATTACACCTACACATATAAATGCTGTTTTGTTTTTAGATACAAGATCCTTAAATGTAAGCTTCTCCTCTGTTTCGTCATCTATCATATCGTCGATAGATTCGGGATGCTCTGCCTCATCGGGATCTTGCTTTTCAAATTCTTCCTCCTCGTATTCAAAATCTTGTTTCATATACCACCTGCTATATTACACAAGTTATCCATTCGCCCCACGTCCGTTTAACTCCGTTGTAGGTAAAGGATACAAGCTCTTTGTTTATGCCTTCATTAAGTATTCCGACATATTCGGCTGTCAGCTTTGGCGGTAGATATGTTATCGTATTACGGCTATCCGACACTATTACAAGATAACCGGCTTTATGATATATTGCCGATCTATCCTGCATATTATCGTTCATTAGAACCGACGCATCTAAAAGCATAAGACTTCCGTAACTGTCGGTAAGAAAACCGTTTTCGTCAAAATATTCTCCGCCGTCTGTTATATCAAGATACTTTAGTATCTCAAAATTTGACTTATTAAAAACTCCGAAAGCGCCTATAAAGCTGTTCATAACCGCTTCAACAGTCAGCTCTATATTGCTTTCCGCTGCTCTTTTAAGTCTTTTTTCGATATACGGAAATATATATGAGCTATCGGTGTATTCAAGAGAATCATTTCCGTATTCTCTTCTTTTATCGGCTTGCGCTTCAATATTTCTTGCAACGAGTTCATTATTTGGTGTAAAATACTCACATTCAAGACTGTCTATAAAATCCTGATCGTATTCTCTCGGATCAAGGGAGTTAAAGTCTACATTTAAGGAATTGCATATCCTTATAAATTCTTCAAGATCGCTGTATGCAATATCTTTATACTTGCCATTTAACCAATCCTTGAAGTAATTTTGAAAATGACCGTTACTTGCTGTTAAAACCTCCATACATTTACCCGTTACCTTATTCATTTTCCATATACCGAATTTTTTCATATTCGAATAATGAAATGCTCTTACAGTACCATCAAGCATAGCCGCACGAATACAGGATAAAGTCGAAATTCCAAAGCATTTACCTTTGTTATGAAGATTTATAAGAAGAAACGGCAGTTTTTT
>JAFUUG010000428.1 GCA_017483905.1 Bacillota bacterium | reverse complement strand
TAAAGATAAAACCACTTATACACGGAGGAGCACAGGAGAGAAACAGAAGAGCGGGAACGGAAAATGTACCCGGAATAGTCGGTATGGGTCTTGCGGCAGAACTTGCTGTACAGGAAATGAAAGAAGAAAGCAAAAGACTTTCTAAGCTGAGAGATAAAATAACGGATACTATCTTAAAGGAAATACCTTATGCAAGGCTTAACGGTGACAAGGAGAAAAGATTACCCGGAAATGTGAATATATCCTTTGAATTTATAGAGGGTGAGTCGATACTGCTCTTACTTGAACATAAGGGAATATATGCATCAAGCGGAAGTGCCTGCACATCGGGTTCGCTGGATCCGAGCCATGTACTGCTTGCGATAGGTCTGCCTCACGAAAAGGCACACGGTTCGTTGAGATTATCTCTCGGAAGGTATAATACGGAAGAAGAAGTCGATTACTTTTTAAAGGAAATACCTGCGATAATTAAAAGATTGAGGGATATGTCACCACTTTATGAGGATCACTTGAAAAATAACAGATAATAGGTATATTTACGGAGGATATTTAAGAAGATGGAATATAGCGAAAAAGTAATGGATCATTTTATGAATCCGAGAAATGTCGGAGAGATCGAAGATGCAAGCGGTGTCGGTACTGTGGGCAATGCTAAATGCGGCGATATAATGAAAGTTTATCTTAAAATAGAAAATGACGTGATAATAGATGCAAAATTCAAGACTTTCGGTTGTGGTGCGGCAGTTGCAACAAGCAGTATGGCTACGGAAATGGTAAAGGGAAAGACGATACAGGAGGCTCTTAAAATAACGAATAAGGCTGTAATGGAGGCTCTTGACGGACTGCCTCCCGTTAAGATACATTGTTCACTTCTTGCGGAGGAATCGCTTCATGCGGCACTCTGGGACTATGCACAAAAAAATAATATTGAAATAGAAGGACTTGAAGCACCTGTAAGCGATATAGGGGAACATGAAAATTTACCTGCGGAGGAATGATCCGAAATGGGAAAAAAAGTAGTTGTAGGTATGAGCGGCGGAGTTGACAGCTCCGTCGCTGCTTATCTTTTAAAGAAGAACGGATATGATGTAATCGGAGTCACTATGCAGATATGGCAGGACGAGGAGAGGGAAGAAATAGAGGAAAACGGAGGCTGCTGCGGATTGAGTGCGGTAGATGATGCGAGGAGAGTAGCACAGAGGCTGGATATACCGTATTATGTGATGAATTTCAAAGAACAGTTCAGGAAAAAAGTGATAGATTATTTTATATACGATTATCTGAAAGGGTATACGCCTAATCCCTGTATTGCCTGCAACAGATATATAAAATGGGAATCACTTCTGCACAGGTCACTTGAGATAGGGGCGGAATTTATCGCAACGGGGCATTATGCAAAAGTTGAGAAACATCCCGTAACAAACAGATATACATTAAGACAGGCAGATACAAAGACAAAGGATCAGACTTATGCACTGTATAACCTTACACAGGAACAGCTTGCAAGAACTATTATGCCGATAGGTGATTACGAAAAAGACGAAGTCAGAAAGATCGCAAGGGAGATAGGTCTTAATGTGGCTGATAAACCCGACAGTCAGGATATTTGCTTTGTACCCGATAATGATTATGCTTCTTTTATAAGAAAGAACAGTGATGCGGAAATAAAAAAGGGGAATTTTGTTGACAAAAAAGGAAATGTGCTTGGCATACATAACGGGATAACAGATTATACGATAGGGCAGAGAAAGGGACTTGGGCTTGCTCTCGGTGTGCCTGCATATGTGTGTGAGATAAGAGTTGACGAGAATGAAGTCGTGATAGGCGGAAATGATGATTTGATGAAAAGAGAAGTTCTGATAAAGAACTTTAATTATATGAGTATACCGGATATCGACGGCGAATTAAGGTGCAAAGGAAAACTCAGATATTCACAAAAAAGTGATGACTGCGTGATAAGAAAAGACGGAGATATGGTAAGAGTGATATTCGATAAACCGCAGAGGGCAGCTACACCCGGTCAGGCAGCGGTTTTCTATGACGGTGAATATGTTATTGGCGGAGGGACTATAATAAGATGAATACAAAAATTATATTGGCGGTATGTCTGATATTCAGTATGCTTACGGGCTGCACGGGAGTCGAAATGACCAAAGCTGCGGGACAAGAGGCTGAAAACAAGACAGCGGGCAACAGTGTGAGCGGAAATGTGGTTGTAAGTTTTATAAATGTCGGACAGGCTGAAAGTATTCTTATTCAAAGCTATGATGGAAAAAATATGCTTATAGATGCGGGAGAGACTATAGACAATGCGGTTATAGACTATCTTAACGGAGCGGGAGTCAAAAAACTCGATGTTGTGATAGCGACACATCCGCACAGTGACCATATATCCGATATGGCAAATGTTATAAAAAATTATGAGATAGGTACATTTTATATGCCCGATGTTACGCACACTTCCAAAACTTTTGAAAAAATGGTAAGTGCACTCGAAGATAAGAATGTAAATGTGGAGGAAGCGAAAAACGGGATAGATGTTCCGTTTTCGGAAAACGTAAAATGCCGTATGGTCGCTCCATGCAGTAAGTTTTATGACGATCTTAATAATTATTCGGCAGTTCTGAGAATGGAATACGGTGATACTTCTTTTTTGTTTACGGGTGATGCGGAGGAACAATCGGAAAGGGAGATACTTGCAAGCGGAGAGGATATAAGTGCGGATGTGCTTAATGTGGGACATCACGGAAGCAGCTCTTCGACAAGCGAGAGATTTCTTGAAAAAGTAGCTCCGAGTATAGCGGTCATATCATGCGGTATAAATAACGATTACGGTCATCCGCATAAAGAGACGATACAGAAACTCAATGAAAGAGGTATAACCACATATATAACAAGAGATGAGGATAAGGCAGTTATACTTAAAAGTGACGGAGAAAAAATATATAAGGAAAACGAGCTTATAGTGCAAAAAGGCAACAGCGGTGAAGAAAGTGACATTGAAAGCAAAATAAGTGATAAAAAAGAAGACAGAGCGGTAAGTGCGGCAGATGGAGAATTCATAGGAAATGTAAATACAAAGAAACTTCATTCTTCTGACTGCACGAAACTCCCGAACGAAAACAACAGAGTGTACTTTAAAACGGTTCAGGACGGTATAAATGAGGGATATGTTCCTCACAGCTGTATAAAAAATAATTGACAAAAGAAAAGAGTGATGTACCATGCCAATAAAGATACCCGATAATTTACCTGCAAGAGAGATACTTTCAAAAGAAAGTGTATTTGCTATGTCAGAGAGCAGAGCATTTCATCAGGACATAAGACCGCTTAAAATAATCGTGCTTAATCTTATGCCGAAAAAATTGGAGACGGAAGTTCAGCTGCTGCGGCTTCTCGGAAATACTCCGCTTCAGGTGGAAGTTAATTTTATGCACATGGAGAGCCATATATCAAAAAATACTTCTCAGGATTATCTCGCAAATTTTTACAATGTATTTGATGATATAAAGAAGAAAAAATTTGATGGAATGATAATTACGGGAGCACCCGTTGAGCAGCTTGAATACGAAGAGGTCAATTATTGGTGTGAATTAAAAGAGATAATGGAATGGTCAAAGAAAAACGTGACAAGTACACTTCATATATGCTGGGGAGCACAAGCGGGGCTTTATTACCATTATGGGATAAAGAAGTACGATCTGGATAAAAAAATGTTCGGAGTATTTCCACATACAAGAGTATACAAGCACAAGGATCTTCTCAGGGGATTTGATGATATATTCTATGCACCTCATTCAAGACACACGGAGGTACGCAGAGAAGATGTGGAAAAAATAGAGGAACTTGAGATACTTTCGGAATCGGAAGAGGCAGGGCTTTATATAGTGGCAAAAAAAGACGGAACACAGTTTTTTGTGATGGGTCACTCGGAGTATGACAGAAATACGCTTAAAAATGAGTATTTCAGAGATAAAGAAAAAGGGCTTGATATAGATATACCAAAAAATTATTTTAAGGATGACGATCCGAAAAATGAACCAATGATGAAATGGAAAGCTCATTCAAATCTTATATATTCAAATTGGCTGAATTATTATGTATATCAGATGACTCCGTACAGTCTTGAATAAAAATCGGAAATGATATTGTATTTAAGAAAATTATGTGATAAAATATAATAGAACAAGAAAAATATAACGGAGGGATGAGAGCTATGAAAGCGATCTTAAAAAAAGTCATAAGTGCGGCGGTGAGTATGAGTATGATCTTTACGGCGTGTATGTCGGCACAGAATGTTTTTGCGGACGAAACGGCAAAGAAAATATACATAGTCGGAGATTCGACAGCTTGTATTTACGGAAAAGATGATAAATATGCAATACCGAGAGGCGGTTGGGGTATGTATTTTCAGGATTACCTCAAGGACGGTACGGAAGTTATAGACCTTGCTTTATCGGGAAGAAGCTCGAAGAGTTTTACAAGCGAGGAAGATTATCAGAAGCTTAAAAACGAACTGGGAAGCGGCGATTATCTTATAATACAGTTTGGACACAATGATCAGAAAAAGAGCAGCGATGAGGATCTTGAAAAGAGATATACAGATCCCGAAGGCGGAAAAGATGACGAGGGTTCTTTCAAAAATTCTTTATATACAAATTATATCAAGCTTGCACAGGAAAAGGGGGCAAATCCTATAATACTTACGCCTGTGACAAGAAGAAGTTTTGATGACAAGGGAAAAATAAAGGACGTTCACGGACTGTATGATGATGCGGTGAGAGAACTTGCGAGCGAAGTCGGTATTCCGATGGTGGACATGACGAAAATAACTGCCGATTATTATAACAGCATAGGAACAGAGGGTTCTAAAAAACTTCATGCTTATTTCTATGACAGAAGCAAGGGCGAAGGCGGACTTGACAATACTCACTACAATCAGTACGGAGCAAGGATCGCAGCGGCTCTTACGGCTAAAGGTCTTTTTGATACGGATTCCGACCTTAAAAATTATGTGGATACTTCAAAATTCTCTTCGGCAGATGTTGTAAATGTGACAAGAGGTGTATTTGTTGATCAGCTTATAAGAGTTCTCGGAATAGAGGGCGAAGCACAATCAAATTTCTATGATGTTGAGAAAACAAAGACATATTATAATTCCGTTGGACTTGCAAAGGAAATGGGTCTTACGGAGGGAAACGGTCAGGGTGCATTCAAGCCGAGTCATTATCTTACAAGAGAAGATATGATGGTATTTACGGCAAAGGCTCTTGCGCAGAAAGGTTTGCTCGAAGAAAATGCAGATGTCGCTTTGCTTGATAAATTCAAGGATTCGGATGCGGTATCGGATTATGCAAGGCAGTATCTTGCGGATATGGTACAGACGGGAATAATCAACGGAACGGCTGATAATATGATACAGCCTGATTATTTTACGACAAGACAGCAGGTGGTAACGGTGCTTACAAGGATATATAATAAACTTTCAAACCTTGAGGAAGTAACGGAGACTAATACACAGACACTTGATGAACTTGAAAAGGTTGAAAATACGAAATAAATAAGAATAAAAAATGGGGTGTGGAAGAATTGATTTTTCACACCCTTTTTATATGGAACGGTGTTTTCTCGCAGAAACACGGTGGAGTATAAAAATGTTTCAACAACGACAGATATCTACACGAAGCAGGTGATTCCAAAAAGAATAAAGAACTCAGCCAAATAAAAGAAAATTATATTTCGCTCGGATTTAAAAACCGACATTAAATTTACAACGATTGTCGGATATTTTCGTGAAAATATGAAAATAATGAATTTTCAGAGGCACATATATCATAGAATAAACAAAAGAAGTGTGCGGTGGAAAATATGGAATTGGCAGAAGTGATTGTAAGATACTATGGAAGCATAGAAGAGGGAGCGGCTAAACTTGGAGGTGTGGTGGAATTATTATCGGACAGTTATGCGATAGTTGATATTCCCGAGGAAAATATCAATAAGCTGAGTAACGAAGAAAATATTATATATATCGAACTTCCGAAAATACTTGCACTTAATTATGAAGTATCGGGAGAACAGGTCGAAAGAAGACTGACGGAAAATATGTACGCCCTTACGGGAAAAGGCGTTCTGGTGGGGATCATTGATTCGGGGATAGATTACGAAAACAGGGCATTTATAAATGATGACGGGGACAGCAGGATAGCATATATATGGGATCAGTCGATAGAGGGAAATGCACCGAGGGGATTTAAAAGAGGATATGAATATACAAATGAGGATATAAACAATGCGATAAGAAGCGGAGAAAAAATACAGCATACTGACTCAGAGGGGCATGGTACTGCGGTCGCCGGAATATGTGCCGGAAGAGAGGGGGTAGCCTCCGAAAGCAGTCTTATAGTGGTCAAACTTGGTGAAACGGGGAGAGCGTATTTCGGAAGAAGTACGGAGATTATGAGAGCGGTAAAATATATATATGACAAAGCGGAAGAGATGAATATGCCTGTTGTGATAAATATAAGTTTCGGAACGAATAACGGCTCACATGACGGAACATCGCTTTTTGAGGGATATATAAATGAGATGGCACTGAGGCAGAGAAGCTCTGTCATCGTATCAAGCGGAAATGAGGGGGCATCGGGACATCATTACAGGGGGAGGATAGAAGATGGAGAAGAGAAGACCGTTGAATTTACCGTGGTCGCCGGAGTCGGAGATATATTTCTGACAGGGTGGAAAAGTTATGTTGACAGAATGAATTTTGAACTGATCTCTCCCGATAATACGTCAACGGGAGAGATCAATTACAATTCGGAGGGGGAAGAAGCGGTTCTGGGAGGAAGTCAAGTGCTTTTTGTGCTGGGCAGACCGTCGCCTTATAATATCTCGCAGGAGGTCTATATAAGTATACGAAATGCGCAGAGCGGAATATGGCGGCTTATAATAAGAGGTGTGAGAATAGTTGATGGAAATATTGATATATGGCTGCCTGTGACGGAAGCTGTCACGAGAGATACGGCTTTTTTATCTCCCGAACCAAAAACAACGCTGACATTGCCCTCTTCCGCACTTAATGTGATAACTGTCGGAGGATATGATCCGATAAATGAAAGCATTGCATCATTTTCGGGAAGAGGATATACAAGATCGTATTGTGTTGTAAAACCTGATATTGCGGCACCGGCGGTAAATGTTACTTCTGTAAAGGTCGGCGGCGGAAGAGATGTGTATAGCGGAACGAGTTTTGCGGCACCCTTTGTTACGGGTACGGCGGCACTTCTTATGCAATGGGGAACAGTACTTGGAAATGATCCGTCTTTATACGGGCAAAGGCTGAAAGCGGCAATAAGGTCGGCGGCAAGAAGAAGGGATAATGTGACATATCCCAATGATGAATGGGGATATGGTATACTTGATATAAATAATACGATAGGTCAGCTGATAAGAATAGGGGGAGTTAAGATACAGGCAGAGGAAGAACTTGAAAATGCCATATATTCGGAGGAGTACATAGATCTGATAACACCTTTTAACGAACAGATACAAAATATCCTTGATGAAAATACGAATGTGCGGTATTTTAAGTTTTTTTCAAATCAGTATGCAATACTTTTTGTGCCGAGAAATTATTACAGGATATTTCTTGAAAATGACGGAAAGTACATCGTGAATACGGAATCAAAAGTATTCGGACTTATGCAGAGTGACGAACTTATAAATTCGGGTGTGATACAGGTGAGAAATAATCTTGGACTGCGCGGAGCGGGTACGCTTGTGGGAATACTCGATACGGGGATAAATTACAGAGATGAAGAGTTTTTATATGAAGATAATACGAGCAGGATAGCTTATATATGGGATCAGACAAAGCGGGGAGAGGAAAAGGGAGAAAACGTCAGATATGGCAGAGAATATTCAAATCATGAGATAAATGAAGCATTAAGCGGAGGAGAGGATATAGACGTAAACGATGAGAACGGACACGGGACGCTTCTTGCAAAGCTGAGTGCGGGAAGAATATCGGGGGCTGCCCCCGATGCGGAACTCGTGATAGTAAAGCTGAAACCCGCAAAGCAGAGTATAAGAGAGGATAACTATATCTTTACCGATGCGGTGGGGTTTGAAACATCGGATATTATGACGGCGGTGAATTATTTATATTCTATATCGCAAAGACTTGGAAAACCGATATCAATATGTATAGGACTCGGAACAAATACAGGCTCACACAGCGGTTATTCTGTGATAGAAAGTTTTATGGGGCAGATAGCACTCAAAAACGGTGTGATAATATGTGCGGCTACGGGAAATGAGGGCAATGCCGGGCATCACAGCTACGGGACGATAGAAGAGGGAATATCGAAAAGGATAGAGATATCGGTGGGAGAAGGAGAGAGAGGATTTATTGCGGATATATGGACTTATGTTCCCGATAAGATAGTTCTTTCGATAACTTCACCGCTCTGGGAAACGATAAGAAATATTCAGATACTTCCGAATTATAGTCAGAGCTTTAAGCTGCCGCTGAGTGAAGGTGAGATAACGATAACATATTACAGCTCGCTTCCGGAGGGGGAACTTGAATTATACGAAATAAAAATGCTCAACCCGACAAGCGGGATATGGCAGATAAATATTACGGGGGAAGAAGTTTACTCGGGATTTTATCAGTCATGGTTGCCGATAAGTGATTTTCTGAGATCGGATACTGTATTTT
>JAFUUG010000427.1 GCA_017483905.1 Bacillota bacterium | reverse complement strand
GGAACGCAGGGCGAAGTCGAACTTGATTTCAAGGCTCTTGACGTAACGACGAGATACGGCGAGGACTACAGAATAAAAGTCGGCGATTCGTTTTTCAGCGAAACGCTTGAAGCAGATCCGGATGCAAGGCCTATGGTAGATTCATTTCTTGAAGTTTCGGATATCAAGGAAACAGACGGAAGTGAAGAAGAAGTGATTGCAGTAATCGATGATGCGGCATCCGATTCGGCAGTTACGGTACAATCTGTAATAGGCGAAAATCCATTCAAAGATGAAAGCGAAAATACCGCAGAGCAAAACAATGCTTCGGATAATGAAAATTCGGATAATGAAAATAACGATGAAGAAGCAAGCACAACGGAGGAAACAACGTCTATTCAGACCTTATCGGAAGAGAGCGGAGAAGTTGTTTCGGAAAACTCCGAAAAAAGCAGCACGAAGAGAAGAAGCGGAAATCTCAAAAATGCCGCAAATGCATTCAGAGGAGAAAACTATGAATACACCGACCCGGACGGAACACAGAGAAAAGACACAAGTAATCAAGATGCCCTTGAAATGGCAGATGATGCCATAAATGAATGGGCACAGGAAAATCCCGGTGTCGGAACAAAACTTAAATTTGCCGATGGCGAATATATGAAAAAAATTGTTGTTGAAATAATTGACGACAGTGTTTCGGAAAGTGACGAAGAAGTCATATTTGCTTTACTTAACCCGACAGCAGGTACTCTGGGGGAGGGAAGCAGAGCATTCCTCAATATTACGGACAACGATGAAGATGAATTACAGAAATTTGAACTTGCCGAATCGGATATATCCGTAAGAAGAACAGAGGGAAAAGTTGATATTACGGTAAAGAGAACCGCAGGAATACAGAAATTCGGTTCGGTAACCATAGCAACGGCGGAAATAACAGCCGTTCATGATGTGGACTATGCCGCAATAGCTCAGGACGTTGTATTCCCTCAGGGTGTGACGGAAAGGACGATATCCATTCCGATACTTAAAAAAGAGGCATCACAGGACGGTTTACAATTTTCCGTAAATCTTGACAGAACATCTAAGATAGTAAATGCAGCAAAATCACAGACTATCGTTACTTTGAACAATGATAATGCCGATTTTGCCATGGAAACGGGCGAAATGAGCTTATTATCGGAAGAAGAGCAATATGAGGAGATCGCAGGATTCAAGCATGATGAAGAGGGATATTACAAGGAAATAATCCTCGATGAAAGCGAGCTTTCAATGCTTGATTACGGTAACTCCGAAAAAGCACAGGATTCAAGCCAGCATAATATTGACTGCTCCAATTACAATCAAGAAAATACATATGCCATAAACAGTGTAGATCTTTCAATGGTAAAAAAAATCAAAGTAAACTGGGAGAACAGCACAGGCGGTACTTACTGGGAAAGAAGGGGCAAATGTGACAAAGTGGAAGCTTCGGGATATCATACCGATGGTGATAACTGGGTAACATTTGGCTCGGACAGCACGAAATTCAGACCGTCAAACTACAGCAATATCAAGTTTGGCAGACAGGATACGGAAATCAGTGTTCCTCAGAATTCAAGTGCAAAGAAGAAATACAGCAATATAACATTCCATACAAGAACATCGGGAAGCAACAGATATTCAAATCTGAGAGTTTATTCTGTCAGACTTTATTATGCACCTGTTGAAATATCCATAGGTACAAATATGAATTCCCAGGTAGATAACAACAGTGCATTCAACGTACTTATAGACAGAAGAGAATGGACTGTAAGAAAAGATGATTCTCAGGGATACTCTTTTGATAAGGACAATAATACTTCTTATACCGTAACTCAAAAAGGCGTAGTTGCAGGTTCATTGAAATTCAATGATACTACCAAAACTTCAAAGACAGCTTATTTTGAAAAGACGATAAGCTTTGACCCTGTATATACGCTCGGAAAAGATGAAGTATATCTTGCAGGTATAGTATTATCGGGAAAATCGAATGATAAACTGCTTAAAGGGACAACAAGCATAACGCTTAATGCCGACTTTATATCAAATTACAAAGATTATATCACAGATCCTTACGGCGAAAATCCAAAGATAACCGTAATGCCTGTATACTATCCAAGGGCTTCATTCTTATATTTCCCTGTAAACAACGGCGGATATATGGTTTCACACAGCAATGAAAGCACAAATGTGATGAAAATCAATATGACCGATACGGTAAAACTTCAAAATGTTGCCAACTCGGGCAAATTTGTTGAGGGCTTCAACATATACGGAACGGACAGCCTCGATATGAATGAAAATTCAATAAGAGAAACTTCTATAACGAATATGAAGAAGAACAAGATAAACGACAAGACATTTCCAAAGATCACAGACGGAAAAGGCATCACATGGAACAAAAATGACTCATCATATCTTACAATAGTGCCTAAGAAGAGCGTTATGAAGATAGAGCCATTCTACAGCTATCCTTATCTTACGGTAATGGCTAATCCAAACAATACATACAAAGAACAAGGTGCTGTATTCTATGCGGATGATAAAAAGAAATACGAAGGAAACAGCAAGACTCCGCTTGTAATAAATTCCATATCAGCGGGAAAATCATATCAGATAAACTCGATAGCAAAAGATAACTATATGACAAAATGGCAGGACGTAACGGGTATATCGGATGTGAAGAGCGGTAAACTCACAGTAGAAGATGCAAAGGCTATGGAAGGCTACAATATTGACCGTGCGGCAGTAAACGGTACGGTATACAATTATGTGGCGGGAAGATTTGCAACACCTATAATATTCTACGGATTTTATCCTGAATACAAGAGTGCGACAAAGGGTGCTGTAGAAGGTCAGGTATTCTACAATTCCAAGCCTGTATTTGCAAAGAACTACACAAGATCGCCTATAGAAAACGCAATGGTATCGGTCGGTACTCTTTCAACGAGAACGGATATGAACGGTAAATTCTCTATCGTAAGCGATACTTTCCTCGACTCGGAAAATGCAAGTATATCGATATATCTAGAAGATACGGGTTATACTTATGTACCTGATAAAATGCCAAGCGTAAATCTGGCGCAGATATACAATATAGATGAATATTCCACGTTTTCTGTAGTAGGCGCAAGATTATTCAAAGACGGCACCGAAATAAAGACAAACGATGTCGAAAACTTTGATGCAAAGCTCAAAATAGAGCTGAAAACAAAATCGGACAGCGCAATATTATATCCACAGAAAGCAATTTTTAAGACTTATGCAAAGGACGGTCAGCTTCTCTTTACAGATACGGTAACATCATCAAACAACGACGGAATATTTAATTATGAGATCAATCCATCGGCAAAGGGCGTTACCGCAGGGGCAAAGATGACGGTACAGTTCTTCGACCAGAACGGAAAAGGATATTTCGTTCACGATCTTGGATTTATATTCAAGAGAAATATGAAGACATTCAACATACTTACAAGCTTTATGCCTCGTACATCTCCCGTACTTGACCTTTTGGGATCTCTTGACATTGGCGTTAATATGGGCTTTGGCGGTAAGACGGATAACTACTTTGAAACAAGTACCGTTACCGAAATGGGTCAGACATTCAACTACAAGACGATGGTATTCGGTTATACGGCGGATTCGGCAAAGAGCGGAACTACGCTCAACGATCTGTCGGGTAAGCTGAAAAAGAATATCGATAACAAGCTCAAGAAGAAAAAGGGCGAAGAAAAGAAAGAAGAAGAAAAAACAGAGAAAGAAAAGAAAGAAGATGCCGAATCTACCGATGACGCAATACACAAAGAGGCAGATAAGGTAACTGACAAGGACAAAAAAGAAAACAAGAAAGAAACAAAACTTTCATCAAAAGTAAAGATGGGATTTGCTATTGGTGTGAAAGTAGTTATGCAGGAGAGCACAAATCCCGATAAAATAGGCGAATATTCATTCAAGAGCCTTCTCTTTACGGCAAAATGCACGGCAAGCGTAGGCGTATCCGCAAAGATACCTACACCTATAGGAATAACTATAACGATAGGATTTGAGGTAGGCGGTGAACTTAGCGGCGCAGTACTGATAGAAAGAGGAAGAAACGGCAAGGAATCATTCTTTGACGGTGACGGCGGAATCGATTTCGGAAATATGACGATGCTTAGCGGAGATACTTCGGTTTCTCCAAATTCAGACTTTACATTCTTCGGTTCACTGAGAGTATCGCCAAGTATTACCCTTAAAGCAGGGGCAGATGCAACGATACTTGAAGTTGAAGTAAGCGGTACGGCAAAATTTGACCTTGATTTCGATACGATCGGAAACAGCAGCGGTAAAGTAACATTCACCGCAAAACTTTCAATGACCGTACTTAAAATATTTACGAAAGAATGGAAACTGGTAGAAAAAGAATTTGATATGTTCTCAGATGATGACATTATCAAAAACACTCCTATAAGCGAGATGGAAAGAGCCGATATTTCTTATATGAAGAACAGAGGTTCTTGGAATGGGGATGCAATAGCCGTACTGAGCGAAGACGTTCCTGTGACGGAAAATGTACTTCTTGAGGGAACTAACCCATATCCAAACGGTGTGATGGAAAAACTTCCTGACGGAAGATATATCTATGTATTCATAGACGATAATATAAGCAAGGATAAGAGCAACTATGCAGATGTCAAATATTCGGTATTCTCATCAGGCAGCTGGTCTAACCCTGAGTCGATAGACAATGACGGAACAGCGGATTCAAATCCTGATATATATGTACTTGATAATGGTACGGTAATGGCAGTATGGTCAAGCGCAAGCGAAAAAATTACCGAGAGCGACAATGCAATGGATGCATTATCAAAAATGGATATTAAATCGGCAATATACAGAAATGGTTCATTCAGCGAACCTGTAACCGTAACTCATACAAACAATGCTGACTACAGCGCAGATACTCTTCCTAAACTTGCAAAAGCAAAACGTGACGGAAAAGATGTATTATTAATGTATTACACAAAGACAGAATATACTGCAAGCGAGGGCGATGGAGTAATAAGCGACTTAGTGGATCCTTATTCACTTATCGCATATATGTTCTATGATATTGACAGCGGAGAATGGATAAAAACTTATTCAGAAGCGGATAAGTCTGAAATAATCTCATACGGCGATGCAAGAACAAGCGACGGTCAGATCGTTACAGCCGATAACTTTGGCATATACGAAAATGAATGGTACGGTCAGGGATTTGCAAAGCTTGGTTCAAATGTGATAATAAACGACAGTGACATCACTGATTCAAGAGGTTTCTGGACTTCGGTAGCAACAATAAGCGAAAAAGACGGAAATAAAGACCCTAAGATAATAGATAATGATGCGTATACAGACGATGATCATGTATTCTTTGCTTACACTGCCGACCTTGACGGTGATCTTCAGACGGCATATGACAGAGAAATATATGTACAGGTATACAATTCGACAACAAATAATTTCTATTATCCAATACAGGTAACAAGCAATGATATATATGACAGTAATGTAACACTCGGTAAATTCGGAAACAGTGTATATCTCGTATGGATCTCAAACGGTGATATCAAGTATCTGAATATGACAAATACTTACGACAACTGCTTACTTGAAAAGACTGTTGGCGGCGAAAAAATATATATCATCAATAAGTCACTGCAGGAAGCTTATCAGCCTGAAACGATCCTTGCCGATGCAGGAGAAGAGCAGGAAATAGGCGAATACAAGATTGCCACGGACGGTGAAAACAATGTATATGTAATATGGATCCAACCGGGAATCAGCTACAAAGACGGCATTGAAAAGACTATGCCGGAGGCTGCACTTCCTGAAAATCAGTACAGCGAAAGCCAGATATTTGCCGCAAGATACACAGACAGTGCAACAGGAATGGGCAAATGGTCAGGTGCTGTTCAGGTAACAGACGAAAAAGGTGCAAACTATGCCGAACTCGCATTTGCGGTAACAGGCAAGGGTGTAAATGCAATAGCTACAAAGGGTAGATCTACATACACGAAAGAACAGGGTGTATTTGAGGATATTTCTTCGAGAAAACTCGTAACACTTGGATTCAGTGCGGTAGATAAACTTGAAATAACAGATGTTGACTTTACACAGGAATTCGGTACGGGAACACACCTTGCGGAAGTAACTGTAAAGAACAAGGGATTTGATGAACATACAGATGCTTATGTTGAATTCTATGTAAACGGTAAGTCAGCGGGTAAAGTAAGCATTGAAAGCATCGATTCGCAGAAAGAAGTTATCGTTTCGGCAGAAGTCGAGTCGGGCGAATTTGAAGCAAAACTCTTCACGGCAGACGGTGAAGTCGATTCTTACAAGGTTGACGGTGAAATAAAGCCATATGTCGATATACCTTATCTCTACAGCGAAATAGCAAAAAGAGATACAGTAGAATTTACGGCAGAAATTGAAAACGAAGGCGCACTCGATATCGAAAACGGTGTTATTGCGATAAGCTCAGTGGCTACAGGCGAAAAGATAGGTGAATATACTGTTGATTTCCTTCCGGCAGGACAGAGCCAAACGATAAATTTCTTCGTCGATATAACAGATGATGTATTTGTAAAGGCGGAAGAAATAAGCGACAGCAATAACAATATCGAAGAGATAGCCGAATTTGATGTAGACTTTGAGGGCGTAATAAAGACAACAAGCGTAAAGAGATACCTTACGAATGAAGAAAAGGATATACTCGACAAAGCTGAGCCTGTAATAAATGACGGTGCTGAAAGCGTTGATGTAAATGCAAACGATTACGATCTCGTTTACACAAATGTAACTGACGAAAACTCTAAACTTCAGGTGATCTGGGAAAGCAGTGATGAAAGCGTTGCGACAGTAATGGAGAACGGTCTTATATATGGTGTAAAACCGGGCAAAGCAACCATCACCGCAAAGATAATGCCTCGTGACAGAGTTATACATCTGCTTGAAGACAATGCAAGCAACAACGAATTAATATATGATGTATTACCTGCCGAAGGTATTATAACAAAGACTATTGAAGTAAATGTTCTTGAAGCAGCTGTAAGCGAAAGCACTACGGAAGTTACAACAAGCGAAAAGACAACCGGTAAATCATCAGACAGTGACGTCAAGAACAGCAGCAGCGGAAGTGGAAGTGGAAGCGGCAGTGGAAATGCATCTTCAAAGGCTTCGGGTGTAAATGAAGAACTCAAAGCAACAACAAGCGGCAGCAAGACTTCTGCGGGAGAAGAAACAGAAACAGGAACACTTAAATTTACAGCTCCTAACGGTACGGTGATAATCCCTCCTACAAAGGCTGTATATGCTAAGACATTCAATGACCTTGCAGGCAGAAGCTGGTCGGAAAGTGCAATAGGAAAGCTTGCTTCACTTGGTATAGTAAGCGGTGTATCCGAGAGCAGATTCGATCCGGACGCAAGCAGCAAGAGAGCGGATTTCGTGATAATGCTCGATAAGATATTAGGTCTTGGCGGATATGCTAAGGATAACTTTGATGATGTTTCATCGGATAAGTATTATGCAAATTATGTAGGTCTTGCCAAAGAGGCAGGCGTTGCATCGGGTTACGGTGACGGAAACTTCGGTCCTGAAAAGAGCCTTACAAGACAGGATATGATGGTACTTGTTGCAAAGACCGTTGAATTCTGCGGTGAAGATATAAGCACCGATGTAAATGTTCTGGATAAATTCGATGACAATGACGAGATGGCTGACTATGCTAAGCCTTATGCAGCTTATCTTGTATCACAAGGTATGGTAAACGGTACGGGAAATGATATCGAACCTACTAAGGATATGACAAGAGCTCAGATGGCAGTGCTTATGAATAAACTTTACGATAAAGTCTATGAGATAGCACTTGCAAAAAATGTGGCAGAACAGGCATCAACTACAGAAGAAAGTACCGAGAGCGTAACAGTTGAAAGTGAAACCGGCGAAAGCACGGAAGTAACAACAGAGGCTGCGGCTCAGTAAGTACAAAAAATAATTTTTAAACTAAAAAACGGTGTGGCTGATATTCAGCTATACCGTTTTTATTTTCTTGACAAAGAATGAAAATTTATATATAATACTCCTATATGGTTAGTTCTTGCAAACATTGATAATTCAGAGATGACCCCTAAATAGAAAATAAAGGAGGATAAAAAAATGAATAAAAAAATTTCGGTAACGGATATAATGATCGTTTTGCTTTCCGTAATACTTGCGGCGGGGATACCGTTCTTCTTTCATGCCTGCGGAGCAAAAGAGGACGGAACATTCATGAATTGCCACAGCGCACAACAGGTCATTTTCGGTCTTGCCTGCGTTATGATGATAATATCATTTGCACATCTCGGGGCAGGGAGTGCGAAAATGAAAACGGGGATAAGCATTGCACTTATACCGTTAGAGATATATACGGCTCTTATTCCCGAAACGGTAATAAAAATGTGTATGATGGCGGATATGAGATGTCAGGCTGTTATGAAGCCCGCAACGATAATAATATGTATACTTATGCTTATCGTAACAATATCGGATATAGTTTATCAGAAGAAAAGAGGAAATATAAATGACGAAAAGGCTGATGTTTAAAAATATCGTTAAAAGATCCGGAAGAAGTCTTGCATTGATGATATTGTCAGCTTTTCTTTCTTTTTCGGTATTCGGAGGTTATATTGCGATAACAAGTATGCAGAACGGTCTGAACAGCCTTGAGTCACGACTGGGAGCGGATATAATAGCCGTACCCGATAAAGCCGCACATGATATAGAGGCTATACTGATACAGGGAACACCGGGCTACTTTTATATGGATAAGTCAAATATGGAAAAAATAAAGCAGATAGAGGGAGTGGAGGCTGTTTCGCCTCAATACTTTCTCGCAAGTCTAAGTGCCGGCTGCTGTTCTGTGCCTGTGCAGGTGATAGGATTTGAACCTGAAACGGATTTTTCAATACAGCCATGGATAAAGGAAAGCTACGGTGCAAATTTAGGTACCGACGAATTGTTGGCGGGGGCTAACATAAACACCGATGTCGGAGAAAATCTTAAATTTTACAACCATATATGCAAAGTAGTCGGAAAACTTGAAAAAACAGGTACGGAGCTTGATAATGCGGTATACACAAACGGCTCAACGGTAAAAGCGCTTATGAGTGCCGCTAAAGAGACAGGAGTCGGCGTACTTGAAAAAAACGATCCCGAAAAACTTATTTCTTCGGTACTTATAAAGGTAAAAGACGGATATGATATTGACAGTATCTCGGATAACATAAATATTCACATACGTCATGTGACGGCGGTAAGAACACAGAATATGATAGAGGGACTTTCTCAAAGTCTTATGGGGATATCGGGCATGACAAAGGTGCTTATGGCGGCGGTATGGATATTGTCGCTGGTGATAATGGCTATAGCATTCTCGATGATAATAAACGAGAGAAAACGGGAATTTGCGGTGCTGAGAGTAATAGGTGCATCAAGGAGAACGCTTGCGGTGACGGTACTTTCGGAGGCGGCTGTGATTGGCTTGGCAGGAGGTCTGACGGGAGTTATCGCAGGCTTTCTCATACTGTTTCCTTTTGAGGGTGTATTGACCGATAAGTTTGGTATGCCTTATCTTGCACCGAATATAAGCAATATAATATCGGCGGCTTTGATAGCTGTTATCTCTTCTGTTATCGCAGGTTCTCTGACATCGGCTTTCTCTGCGGCGAGAATAAGCAGGATAGATACGGGACTTATTCTCAGGGAGGGCAATTAGATGAAGCTTATTGGAGATGGTATAAGTAAGAGATATTTCAGAAAAACAAAAAAGGCAAATTATTTTTATGCCGTTCAGAAAACAGATATAGAGATAAAAGAGGGAAATATCACCGTTATCACAGGACGGTCGGGAAGCGGCAAAAGTACGCTTTTAAATATGCTGGCAGGTCTTCTTGAACCTACAGAGGGGAAAGTATATTTTGACGACAGGGATATTTATTCCATGAGCGATAAAGAACTTTCGATATTGAGAAATGAAAACGTCGGTGTCATTCCACAGGGACAGACAGGGTTGTCATCGCTTACCGTTATGGAAAATGTGGTTCTGCCTTATTATATGTATAAAAAAGGGGAAAATATAGAAAAGAGAGCGGAAGAACTGCTTGAAACGGTGGGAATGGCGGAGCTTTCCAATGCTTACCCAACGGAGCTTTCCGGAGGGGAAAACAGGAGAGCCGCAATTGCAAGAGCTTTGATACAGGATCCGGGGATAATACTTGCTGATGAGCCGACAGGAGATCTCGATGATGAAAACACAAGGATAGTGCTTGAATTACTCAGAAAAACCGCTGACAGCGGAAAGGCTGTGCTGCTTGTGACCCACGAGAATGAGGCGGTAAATTATGCCGATATAGTGTATAAAATGGACGGCGGAGTTCTTACTGTGTAAAATTTACGGAAGTGATCTTATGAAAAAATATATAAGCAAAATAATTTCATTTTTATTCGCTTGTGCTGTGATAATATTGCTAATGAATATATCAAACGGTAACATATCATTTAAAAGCGGACCCGATATACTGACGAGTGCAACGGTTAAAAACAAGGGAGAAAAAGCATCGCTGCCGGGTGTAAAAGGTAATTTTACCGTGCTTATCAATAACGATCGTGTGCCTGTGGGTACGGTTGATTTTTTTACAGGGAAAAGCAATATTATGCCGGGTGGTATAAAATGCTCCGTAGCCTATAATGACGAAAAAGCGGAAAACTTTCTGAAACAGATCGGTATAAGTGACTTTACAGAGGGAGATGCGATGCTTATGATATCAAAGGCGGAGTATGAAAATTTCGATGTTATAGTGTTTTCCAAAAAAACAGCAGATATATATACGGCAAAAAGTTTATATGACAAGGGTTTTGTGACGGCTGTTGAGATAAAAGGTGAATGATATGAGAAAAGCTAATGCTGTGATAAGTGCCGTTGTTATGGTACTTTTTATTATACATGGTATAATGGGTTCGATGACGCTTATCGGATTGGGACATATAAATTTTAAAGCATTGTCATGGGTAATGCTTTTTCTTATCTGTGTGCATACCGTAATAGGGATAATCCTTACCGCAAAGGCAGTTATCGTATGGAGAAAAACCGGAGCAGGCTATTTTAAGGAAAATAAATTATTCTGGGCAAGAAGGATAAGCGGATTTGCAATAATGATGTTTATATTTTTTCATGTAACGGCATTCAGTTATATGAATTACGGCGTTTACAGATTAAAAATGTTTGACGGAGCAAAACTTATTACTCAGATGCTGCTTTTATTATCCGTTGCAGTCCATGTGATAACGAATGTAAGACCCATGCTTATAGCTTTCGGGATAAAAAAACTTAAACCGAGAACGGGAGATATACTTTTGTTTTTGTCGGTAATGCTGTTTGTTATGGCTATAGGCTTTATTGTGTATTATATAAGGTGGAATGTTTTATGATAAATATAATAGGGGCGGGACTTGCTGGTCTTTCGGCTGCTATAACTCTTGCAAAGAACGGAAGAAAATGCCGTCTTGTATCAAAGCAACCCTCTGAGAGAGCGCAGTCAGTACTTGCCGAGGGCGGTATCAATGCGGCACTTGATACTATGGGCGAAAATGATACATACAGAGAACATTATGAAGATACCATGAATGGAGGAGTATACCTTGCCGATCCCAATGCAGTGGATGAACTTACAAAAAATGCTCCTGAGATCGTAAGGTGGCTTTTTGAACTTGGTGTTGGTTTCAATATGAAAGACGGAAAAGCTCTTCTTCGTAATTTCGGCGGACAGAAGAAGAAAAGAACAGCCTTTGCGAAAAGCAGCACCGGAAAAATAATAATGACGGCACTGACAGACGAGGCAAGGAAATATGAAGCAAACGGTTTTATAACAAGGTATCCGCATCATGAGCTTAAAGATATTTCTATTGATAACGGAAGATGTACGGGGGTCGTTATATGTGACAGTTACAGCGGAGAAAAAATAAAATTCGGCGGAGAGGTGATACTTGCCTGCGGAGGTCTTAACGGATTTTTTGAGGGAAGAACTACGGGAACAACACAAAACGACGGTTCGGCGGCTGTTATTGCTTTTGCGAGAGGTGTTGAATTTGCAAACCTTGAATTTATACAGTACCATCCGACTACGATAGGAATATCGGGAAAGAGATGCCTTATAAGCGAGGCGGCACGAGGAGAGGGCGGCAGACTGTTTGCGATGATAAACGGAGAGAAAAGATATTTCATGGAAGAAAAATATCCGCAGCTGGGAAATCTGATGCCCCGTGATGTTGTGAGTCGGGAAAGCTATATGATAAGCAGAAGTGACGGCTGTGACGGTGGTGTATGGCTCGATATGACAGGTCTTGCGCAAGAAGTATGGAATAATAAATTATCCGATCTGAGAAACGAATGTATACATTATCTCGGCCTTGACCCCATAAAAGAATATATACCCGTTCAGCCGGGAATACATTATTTTATGGGTGGGATATATGTAAATAAAGAACACATGACTAATATAGAGGGGCTATATGCCGCAGGAGAATGTGCATCGCAGTATCACGGAGCAAACAGGCTTGGCGGAAATTCTATGCTTGGGGCGATATACGGCGGAAAAACAGCGGCTGAAAATACCGATGAAAGCATCGAAGATACGGAGCATGAAGAAAAATACGAAAATAGAGAATATATAGATGTGACCCTTTCGGAGAAAGAGGAAAAAGAGCTTGAAAATATACTTTATGAGGGACTCGGCATAGTCAGATGCGAGGAAACTATAAAAAATGCACTTGATAAGATCGAAAACCTTGAAAAGGGCAATATGAGAGTACTTTTTGCAAAAGCTATGCTTATATCTGCACTT
>JAFUUG010000426.1 GCA_017483905.1 Bacillota bacterium | reverse complement strand
CTTTGAATATGTATGTTGTTCCTCTTGAAAAAGCGGGATATACGGTAAATGTATATGAACATAGAAGAGATGCGGATGAGCGAACCGTAAAGGCAACGTCAAAAGAAGGAAATAACAGTAATAAAAAAATATCTCCCGATGACATAAAATTGGGAGATGTTTTTTTATATCGAGGTGAAGAAGTTACTGTTTCTTCAATGCTTGGCATTTATCCCGATGATGTAGGTATTTCAAAAAAGGAAAAACTCTCAAACGGTATGGAATATGAAATTACAGAAAATGTTGACAAGTATCGACTTACAGATGAGGGAAAATACTTAGGAAATATTGACGAGAAGCAAACCGAAAAAGTAAAGGAAGAAAAGACGGAGGGGAAAAAAGAAGAAACAATCACGCCTGTTGAGGGCAAAGACATTACAAATAATTCCGAAATAACCGATGCTGTATATCAGCAGGAAAAAGCAAGTACATTTTTCGTAAATGGCGGAGGTATTCTTACTATACCTTTAAATGTGAGTGACGAGTTATTTCAAAGGCTTGCAGATGCGGGCTTGAAAAGGAATGAAAACAGCGTTGATGAGATAATGTTTGAAACGGATAAAAGAAGTTGGAATAAAATTTATATACCTGATAAATGGGGAAATAAAACCAACAATATTGATATTGACAAGGTAATGAGTGAGAGTGAGATAAAAACCTCAAAACTAATTACCGAGAAAATTATGCCCGATAAGAAAAAGGTAAAAAGCGAAAACTTCCGTATTACCGATGATAAATTGGGTGAATGGACACCAAAAAATAAATACAAATATAATGTAGAAGCCATAAAGATCTTAAAGCAGATAGAAAATGAGGATAGACAAGCTACACCCGAAGAACAGGAGATCTTATCAAAATATGTCGGTTGGGGCGGTCTGCCCGATGTATTTGATGAGAGAAAAGGAAATTGGTCAAAGGAATATGCTGAACTTAAAGAGCTTTTGAACGATGATGAGTATACTGCCACACGTTCCTCAACGCTTAATGCACATTATACTTCTCCTCTTGTTATCAAAAGTATTTATAAGGCACTTGAAAATATGGGATTCAATGGCGGAAAAATATTAGAACCCTCAATGGGTGTCGGAAATTTTTTCGGTATGCTGCCAGAAAAGATGAAAAATGATACTAAGCTGTACGGTGTCGAACTTGACAGCATAACGGGGAGAGTTGCAAAACAGCTGTATCCAAATGCCAATATTCAAGTAAAAGGCTTTGAAAAGACGACTTTTAAGAATAATTATTTTGATGTTGCTGTCGGTAATGTTCCGTTCGGTAATTATCGTGTTCACGATGAGAATTTCAAGAGTAACGACTTGATACACGATTATTTTATAAAAAAATCTCTTGAAAAGGTAAAGCCTAACGGGGTTATTGCTTTTGTAACAAGCAAGGGAACAATGGATAAACTGGATAATTCCGTCAGAAAATACCTTGCCGAAAGAGCCGAGCTGCTTGGTGCTGTCAGACTTCCACAAACTGCTTTTCAGAAAAATGCGGGTACGGAAGTAACAACGGATATACTGTTTTTGCAAAAGAGAGAAAATGTCCGAGATTTTTCTGTTGAAGAAATTCCCGATTGGGTAAACATATCGGAAGACAAGAACGGTATAGCAGTAAATAATTACTTTATCGAAAAACCCGATATGATACTTGGCGAAATGCAGCTTGTAAGCAGTCAATTCGGTATGGAGAGTGCTTGCGTACCATTTGATGATGTTGATTTTGGAGAGTTGCTTAATGATGCGGTATTAAAAATAAAAGGTCACATACCCCAAAGCATTGAAATAGACGAGGAAGAAATAAAGCAGGATATATCGAATGAGATAAATCCCGATAATTATCGAAATTATTGTTTTTGTGTAATCAATGATGACATTTATTTTCGTGAAAACGATGTAATGCAAAAGCAATCTTTTGATAAAAGCAAGGCGGCAAGGATAAAAGGAATGATCGGGATAAGTGAGGCACTAAGGGAACTTATCACCTATCAGCTTGAAAATCGCCCTGATGATGTGATAAAGGCACAACAGAAAAAATTAAACTATCTCTATGATGTTTTTACCGCAAAATATGGTTTGCTGTCCGATAAAGCAAATCATCCTATTTTTCGTCAGGATGATACTTCGGAGCTGTTAGTTGCACTTGAAAAAATTGATGATAAAGGTAAATTTGCGGGTAAAGCCGATATATTCACAAAGAGAACGATAGTGCCGTATATACCTGTTGATAAAGTTGATACGGCAAGCGAAGCATTGGCTGTTTCGATATCGGAAAAGGCAAAAATCGATTTGGAATATATGTCTGAGCTGTGTTCAAAATCAAAGGAAGAAATAATAGAGGACTTAAAGGGCATTATTTTTGAAAACCCTGAAACTTGCCGATTTGAAACCTCCGATGAATATTTGTCGGGAAATGTGCGTAAGAAATTGGAAATTGCAAAAAGCTACGCAGAAAATGATGAAAAATATAATATAAATGTATCATCACTTGAAGCGGTGCAGCCTGTAGATTTGAAACCTTCCGAAATATCTGCACAGCTTTGTTCCACTTGGATCCCTACAAAATATTTTGAACAATTTATGTATGAACTTCTTGATACACCAAAAAAATGCAGGAGTGACTATTTTTTGCGAAATAACGGTAACGATCCTTTTTCAAGCGGTAAAGATGCGGACAGCAGCACAATAATTATAAGCTATGACGAAAAAACATCAACATACGGCATAAGCAACAAGTCAAACTATAAAGCGGACAGATACAATATCAAGGCTAACCAGACATACGGCACAAAACGAATGAACGCATATAAGATCATTGAAGCTACATTGAATATGCAGCCTGTGAAAATATGCGATTATATCGAGGACGAAAACGGCAAGAAAAAGGCTGTACTAAACAAAAAGGAAACATTGCTTGCACAGGAAAAGCAAAATATCATAAAGCAGCGTTTTAAAGAATGGATATTCGATGATTTTGACAGAGCAGCCGATCTTTGCAAAATTTACAATGAGCGTTTCAATTCCGTAAGACCGAGAGAATATGACGGAAGTCACTTAACTTTTGGAGGAATGAACCCCGAAATAACTTTAAGACCGCATCAGCGAGATGCCATCGCACACGCAATATATGGTAAAAATACGCTTTTCGCACATACAGTTGGGGCAGGCAAGAGTTACGAGATTTGTGCTACCGCAATGGAGAGCAAAAGGCTTGGATTATGCAATAAAAGCCTGATAGTCGTGCCTAAGCATATTGTTAATCAGTTTGCAAAAGAATTTTTGCAGTTGTACCCTACGGCAAATATTCTTGTTCCTGACGAGAAAGATTTTTCAAAAGCAAATCGCAAAAAATTCTGTTCTCGTATAGCAACAGGAAACTATGATGCCATAATCATAAGCCATACACAGCTTGAAAAAATACCATTATCTCCCGAAAGACAAGAAGAATATATCAATAAACAGATTTCGGATATTACGAAAAGTCTTGACGAAATGAGAAAAGAGCAGGGGAAAAACGGTTTTTCGATAAAACAGCTTGAAAGTATGCAGAAAAATCTTGAAGTTAAACTTGAAAAACTCAACAATGACAGCAAACGAGATACAACGATAACATTCGAGGAACTCGGCATTGACAGGCTTTTTGTGGACGAGGTGCATTTGTACAAGAACCGTGCGAAACGTTTTCGCATAAGATAGGCTCGATAAACCTATCGAAACCGAACCGCAGAAATCACTTGGAAACAAGAATGAACTGCGAGAACTTAAATTTCGAATCAAGGGTGAAATTCCCTTGCCACACTGAACCAATGCCTATGACGGTATATCAAAACCACAGGCAGTGTGCGAGATAATACTTCACTATGCGTGACGGCTGTACCCGTCTATGTATAAAGCGTGAAGAAGTCGTAACTTGAATACCTAAGTCTGTTAGCGATAGCGGATATGGAATATATAGTGCGGTCTTCCGAAGACTATGGCTACTCTTTATGAGGAAGTTGTGTAAGCATCGTAAGAGATAAGGGCATCCGAAAGGGTGAAAGATTAGGGAAAGAAATACTGTTGGTTTTTCAGTATTTCTCTGTATATCTGAAATGTTATACGGAATATACAACAACTATGGTTCAAAGTATATTTGTCCCTACGGTGTAAAGCAGCAGCCTACGGTCTTCAAGCAGTTAAATCTGCGTAAGGATAGAAATTTAGGAACGTTTGAGAGCATACAGCGGAGCTGTACGGAGTGATGAAACTGTATGCAGTTAGCAGTCCCATAGTAGTCTGAGAACGGGAAAGCCGTTTACAAAGGCTGAAATGCCAAAGGCAAAGGGGACTAATCAAACTAATTTACAAATTTCACAAAACGAAAATTTTTTAACTCCCTGAAATATGGGTGACGAACTACGAGGTGATTGCCTTGTGCATTTAAGCGTCGGATTTTCAAACGAAACAGAACTGAAACAGACATTGGATTTTCTTTTCAAAAAATCTCAAGCAGGTATATCATTTACAGGTCTTGTTGAAGCAATGTCAAGTGAAGTTACTATCGTTACTGCAATACATAATATCAAGTCTAATAAAGGCAGTAAAACAGCCGGCGTTG
>JAFUUG010000425.1 GCA_017483905.1 Bacillota bacterium | reverse complement strand
GGATATTTCGATCTCGACCCTGTTGATATGGGCAGCGATGCAAGACGTGAGATATGTCTTACTCTTGAAGAGATGGGATATGAAGTGGAGGCATCTCATCACGAGGTAGCAGAGGGGCAGCATGAGATAGATTTCAAGTATGACAATGCACTTGCAACGGCAGATAACGTTATGACATTCAAACTCGTGGTAAGAACTATTGCGAGAAAATACGGTCTTCATGCTACATTTATTCCGAAGCCTATTTTCGGTATAAACGGTTCGGGTATGCATACAAATATGTCATTATTCAAAGACGGAAAGAACGCTTTCTTTGATCCAAGCGGCGAATTACAGCTTTCAAAGACTGCTTACAGCTATATTGCAGGTGTGCTTGAACATATTGCAGGTATCACGGCTGTGACAAATCCGCTGGTAAATTCTTATAAAAGACTTGTACCGGGCTATGAGGCACCTTGCTATATCGCATGGAGTGCATCGAATCGCTCGGATATTATCAGAATACCTGCTTCAAGAGGTGCGGGAACAAGAGTTGAGCTGAGAAGTCCCGACCCTACGACAAATCCTTACCTTTGTCTTGCACTTTGCCTTGCAGCCGGTATGGACGGTATAAACAGAAATCTTGAAGTGCCTGAAAGTGTTGATGACAATATGTTTGATATGACTCAGGAGGAAAGAGATGCAAGAGGTATCGCAAATCTTCCGGGAAGTCTTGAAGAAGCTCTCAAGGCTATGGAAAAAGACGGTCTTGCAAGAAAAGTCCTTGGAGATCATATATATAATGCTTTTGTTGACTGTAAGAAGAAAGAATGGGACGGCTACAGAACTTATGTATCTCAATGGGAACTTGATGAATATATGACTGTATACTGATGAACCTAATTACTCAGAGTAATTGGCATCTTTGAAAAAATGCGGCAAAGGCGTCGCCTGATTTCAAGGATGCCTTTTTGCGCCTTTTTGAAGCTAATTTTTTGTATCGGAGGGATATATTTGAGGGCGGAAAAGATTATGGTTGCATTTAAAAATGATAAGGTGTCCGAAAATGTGTCCCGTATGCTCAAAAGCGGTGGGATTAATACGACCGTCACTTGCAGTACGGCAGCGGAGATAAGAAAACAATGCCTTTATCTCGGAGAGGGAATAATAATTTGCGGATACAGTTTTTCCGATTCGTCGATAATGACACTTATAGATGATATTCCGGAGAGTTTCAGCGTAATAGTGATAGGGAAATTTGAGCAGATATGTATGTGCGACGATGAGAGGATATTCAAACTTGCTGTGCCGCTTAAAAGAGAGGATCTTGTTTATTCCGTTTCGATGATAATGAACTTTGATGAGAGCGGAGAATATCATAAGCCGAAAACCAAGAACAGTGAAAATCATGAGATCGTAGAAGAGGCTAAAAGAGTGCTGATAGATAAGTATGATCTGACGGAAGAACAGGCGCACAGATACATACAGAAAAAAAGTATGGATACGGGAAGAAAAATAGTCGATATTGCAAGGGCAATACTTGATTAAGTTAGTAAAAATGACGAATTATTCGATTTTGGAAAAAAAGACTTGATTTTTTTGATGAAATAATGTAAAATATCTATTTGTATGGTCATTAAACGATTGACCTATCCTTGTACTTGCAAAGGGCAAGTGCCAAAGTCCAGAAGGAGGTGTAGAAAATGAACAAATATGAATTAGCAGTTGTTCTCAACCCAACATTAGACGAAGAGGCTTTAAAGAATGAAGCTGACAGTGTGAAAGAACTTATCGAAAGATTCGGCGGCGTTGTTGAAAAGGTTGATGATCGCGGAAAACGCAGACTTGCTTATGAGATCAAGAAATTGAATGAAGGTTTCTATTCATTCATAACATTCAGTGCAGAGAGTTCTGCTCCTGCTGAAATTGAAAAACGTATGCGTATTAAAGAGAATGTTTTAAGATATTTGATAGTTAGTCAGGAAGCATAAGGTGATTATATGAACAAAGTTATTCTTATGGGAAGATTGACAAGAGATCCCGAAGTAAGATATACTCAGAGCGCAAATGGTGAATCTCTTGCAATAACGAGATTTGGTATTGCGGTAAATAAGAGATTCAAGCGTGAGGGTGAGCCTGATGCTGATTTTATTAACTGTGTTGCTTTTGGCAAGACAGGCGAATTCACAGGCAAATACTTCAAAAAAGGTATGATGATAAGTGTTGTTGGTCGTCTTTCGGTCAATAACTGGACAGATAAAGAAGGTCAGAAAAGAACTACTACGGAAGTTATTGTGGAAGAACAGTTCTTTGCAGAGAGTAAATCATCTTTTGAGGCAAGAAACGGCGGAGCTTCAAGTACATTGGCAAATGACAGCGTAAAGCCTGCTGAGGGAAGCCAGCCTGATGATTTTTACAATGTGGATTCGAGTGTGAATGACGATGATCTTCCTTTCTGATATTTAAACGGTATGTTTTTTGAATTCTAATAGGAGGTAAATGAAATGCTCAATAAAAAGCGTGGAAGAAGAAAAAAGCGTGTATGTGCATTCTGTGCAGAAAAAGTAGATAATATAGATTACAAGGACGTTGCAAGACTCAGAAAGTATGTTTCCGAGAGAGGTAAGATCCTTCCAAGAAGAATCACAGGAAACTGCGCTAAGCATCAGAGAGTACTTACTCTTGCAATAAAGAGAGCAAGACACGTTGCATTAATGGCTTATATAGCTGAATAATAAAAAAAGAACACCCGATGGGTGTTCTTTTTTTATTATTCAGAAGAAGACGGGAACGAGTACGGAAGCGAGCAATATGATAAATGCCCCTCCGAGCCGTGATGATATCTGAGCAAACGGCATAAGCTCCATTCTCTTTGCAGCCATAAGAACCGCAACATCACCTGTTCCGCCCATATTTGCCATGCAAAGTCCGGCAGTGATGGCAGCTTCAATAGGATAAAAGCCGACTAATCTTCCGACAAGGGCAGCACCTATGACGGCGCCGAGAACAACTATGAAAACGAGTATTACATACATAGGGGTAAATGCTTCGATTATCTGTCCCATATCCGTATAAGCCATACCTATTCCGAGCATAAGTGCGGCTGTCCAGTTTTTGGAAACAAAGTTATACCAAAGAGCGGTATTATCCTCGTATTTTTCGGGAATGATACCAAGACATTTTACTATTGCAACGGAAATTATCATCCATGCGTAAGTATGGATCTCAAGACCTGCTTTTGCTATCAATGCCGATATAAGAGAGCCGAGTGCAAAAAAAGCGGTTGAAATGACAACACCTATACCATAGCTTTCGATTCCGTCTGCTTTGAGGTCTTTCTTTTCTTCTTTCAGTGAATCATCATCGGACATTACAAGTCGTCCGTTTCCGCTGAGTTTAGGATATACGTTACCGAGTCTGTTCAACAATCCACCGAATACGATAGCAAATGCGTTTCCAAGTGCAACAGCGGGAACGAGCTTGCTGAGGATAGTTTCGGAAGGGATGCCGAGCGCTCCTTCAAATACCTTTGAGATAGGTACTGCACCTGCACCCATACCGCCGCCCATGATAGGTATACCGATATATGCGATTGATTCTCCTGCACTCATACCGAAGATATTACCGAAAATGGCTACAAGAATAAGTGCGACCGCAACAGAGCCTATAATGCATGGAAGATAGCGGATAGCGGCTTTTATAAGAAGTTTGCGGTTCATTCCGAGGATGGAGCCTGTGATAAGCGCAGAAATATAGAAATCAAGAAATCCCGCATCTTTCATAAATACTTTGCAGTTATCGGCTACGGAATCCGGGATCAGCTTCCAATAAATAAGCGCTGCTCCGCCAAAAATACAGACGATAGCTCCACCGCCGAGAAATGTCTTGACAAATGGCATAACATTTCCTATCTCATTTAAGAGAGCACCGAATATCATAAGAAACAGAAATGCACCGACCATTCCTGTAGGAAGTACATCCAAAGCACAGCAAGCAATAATGATAACAGCTATTATTACAAAGCTTTTTATGTCCAAACCGATTATATTGATTTTTTTCATGTTCGACACCTTCTTTTTAGTATTTGATAATATTATATCTTTTTTGACTTTAAATGTCAAATAATAAAAGGAGATTACCGAGGGCAATCTCCTTTTGGATTTTGATAATATCAGTCGATAGCGTATACTATTTTTGAACTTTGTGCACCTGCATAGTTTTCAGCCCAAGTCTTTGCATCTGAAGCAGATCTTGTAGCATAACCGTAATTTGTGGAAGGCCTCCAGGAAGTAGCAGGAGTTTTAAGATTAGATACGGAAGTCGTGAGAACGGAATCAACGTCCGTGAATGCTCCGACACCCTTATCGTCAACTACGTTGCCGGCATAGCTTCCTTTAGCGAAGTAGTTTTTCTCGGAGTAGATATTACATCCCGTATATGGGGTATATCCGAGATGGAAACCGTATACATAGTTATTGTAGCAATGGAAATATCCATAGCGCATTAAGCCCGGTGCTCTTGTATAGTTATTGTAGAAATAGTTGTTTGCAATAGTCATATGAGGATAGCCGCTGTAAGTGCCTGCACCGTCTTCCTGTGGATAACCGAGGATAAGACCGTATTTGTGTCCGCCGAAGTAGCAGCCTGTTACAGATACGAAGTCTGCTTTTAATCCGACATAGAGATGCTTGTCAACGTCTGTATCCGTCTTTGAAGTATGACCTATGAAAGTACAATGGTCAAGCCAGAAGTTATTTCCGTTTGAAATATACATCTGAATATCATCGTTCTCGTTTTTATCTGCATCGTGCTTGAATGTAACATTTTTGAATATTACGTTGCCTGAACTGCTTATACATCTGAAATGGATGTTATTAAGAGTAGAGGAACCGAATTTACCGATAAATGTTTTATTCTTACCTACGCTTACCTTTGTGAGAGCAGATTGAGATATGTTTGCTCCGATAACGACAGTGTAAGGAGTAGAACCCGAAGCATAAGTCTGAAGGTCTGAAAGTTTAGTTACAGTAACTACCTGACCGAGAACACCGCCTGTGATACTTGCTTTTTCATTGCCGCTCATATTCTTTGAGTAGCCTGCGAAACCTTCCGCACCATGAGAATTGAATCTGAATAACTGTGAAGAAGAACCGCTGTATGTTGAAAGAACATAATTGCTGCCCGAAAGAGTGAGGGCGAGATTAGTATTTGAATAGTTTACGACTTTGTAATTGAGAGCATCGCCGTTAGCATCTGTTTTAACGGAAACTATTTTCCAGTACTGAGCATTGTTTGATGCAGCCGAAGCTGTGACCATAGAAGCTCCGCTTGATGCTGAGTTGTTCTTTGGTGCAAGTGCCTGACCGTTTGATGCGTTGATGAGCTGATATACATCGCTGCTTACTCTTACAACTTTCCATCTGTTAGCTGTAGAGGAAGTTCCGCTTGAAACTATTGAAGAATTTGAAACTGTTACGTATTTGCCGTCACTTGTGCTTACAAATTCCATAAGCTGATCAGGATAACCCGATGCATCTATAGCAGAAGAAGTTCCTGTAGTTGCTGTAGTTGTGGTTGTGGTTGTAGTAGTTGCCGTTGCAGCAGATGAAGAACCTCCCGGAAGAGTTCCCGATGTATCTACCTGTACTTTATAAATATTGATACCCTTATTTGTAGAGTATACATAAACTGTGCCCGTTCCGTTGATAGTTACGCTGCCTGTTGCAAGGGAAGATGCTGCACTGATAGTTCCTATCTGATTTCCGCTGTCATTAACGACTGTGAGTGTTCTTGTATCGCTGCCGCCTGATTTAGCGGTAACTTTAAGGGTGGTCGAGCCGCTTACCGCAAGAGAAAATGCTCTGTAAGACTGACTTCCCGCTCCGCCCAGTGCAAGAGCATAGCTGTAGGTCGTTCCGTCAAGTGTTGCGGAAGAAGCTGTTACAGACATTGTTTTGCTGCTTGTTGCAAGAAGATTCATACCGTCAACAGTTGTGTTTGAAGATATAGTTCCGAGACTTCTGAATGATGTATCGGAAAAATTCCAGCTTTTTGATGATGTTGCACTGCTTGTCGTACTGCTTGAAGAAGCTGACGAAGAAGTGCTGCTTGAAGAAGATGTGCTTGTGCTGCTCGAAGAAGAGCTGCTGCTTGAAGATGGCCACTGTGCTTCTTCGAAATACCATATCTGGTTAGCTGTTGCGTTATTTGTCCACTGTATTACATTTGCACCTGATGCTGTGCTGAAATTAAGTACATCGAGGCAGCTTTTATGACTTGTTACCTCTGTAGTGATGGCATAGCCGTCGCCGCTCTGTGTTATACCAAAATTCTGTGGCGAAAGAGAGTTGTTTGCCCAAATTTGAATATTTGTACCGCCTGCGGCATTTCCGTTAGCTAAATCGAGAGATACTCCGCCTGACATATCCGTTGCCGGATGGATGCGGAAAGCACCGCTTGAGAGTTTCTCGAGTATCCAACGCTGTCCGAGAGATCCGGTACCTGTTGCCTGAACAACATTTGCGCCGTTTGCTGCGGAATCACCTTCTACTGTAAGGTAAAGTCCGCTGTTCTTGTTTTTGATATAGTAGATATTGCCGCTTGAAGGTGTTACTGCGGCTGCACTGACTGTCACGATAGATGAAGCGACAGCACTCAGTACGAGAGCAAGACATAAAAACAATTTCATAAATCTTGAGTGCATTTCGTTTGTTACCTCCTTTTTGATTAACTAAGAGACCGCCATTGCCGGAGACGGACTCAACGTGATTTATAATGTAAATATAACACTATTAAAAAAATAAATCTATAAGCAAATTGAATAGAAAAGAAATTTGCTGTTTTTAACAAAAAAGGTCTTTTTCGAGGAAAAATGAACCGATTTTTTTGGATATTTTTAACAGATAATTCATAAAAGCAGAAAATAAAACGTACTTTTTGGGTGGAATTTGGCGTAAAAATTGAAAAGTTTATAATTATAATAAACAGCTTTTCGCCGTTTATATTGACAAAATTTATTTGAAATGATATTATTTATAGTATAATAAAAGACAGTGGGAAAAGATACAATCTTAATCACCGATATGGTCACAGATCGGGTATCGGTCGGGTACATATCGTTCCGAAAAAGGAAAGAATACACAGTTTGTGGGGGAATAAACTATGAAGAGTTTTTTTAAACACAATCTGTGGTCGGTAATAGGAGTTATATTTTGCTGTATCATACTTGTTCTGATCCTTTTCTGGTTCAACAATATGATAACACAAAAACTCGAAAAAACGACACAGATATATCTGAATGAAAATGTCAGCGCTCTTTCAACGGTTTTTTATACAAAACTTGATGATCAGCTTACAATGCTTGAATCGCAGACACGTTATTTCAAGGAAATAGATCTCTCCGACTATAATCTTATGAAAGAAACGATACTTGAAACAAAAGGTATCGGTGAATTCAAGACGATAGGCGTTTCAAATGCCACCGGGGCAACTATGAATTATAACGGAAAGACTTCCGGAAACATTTACCTGATGGACTACTATCAGGAGGCGATGATGGGCGTAAATGCCATATCGGAAACTACCGTGATAGATGAGGACGGCGATGAAGTGCTTGTGCTTGCGGTGCCGATAATAAAAGATAAAAAGGCTGTCGGTATCGTATACGGAACATTTACAAAGCAGATACTAAATTCTCTTGTGGATACGGTGAATTTCGGCGATACGGGTACGAATCTGCTTATTACAGAGAGCGGCGACATAATAGCAAGGTCTACGGGAACAAGTATTATCCCGAATAATACGGGAAATCTTTTTGATATAATAGAAAATGCGGAATTGTCCAAAAATTCAAATACAATATTAAACTATGAATTCAATCATCAGACGATGACGGCTGTTATCACACCTATAGGCGCACATGACTGGTATTTTGCGACTATACTGCCCGAATCTCTCATTGCTACACAGGCAAGTGCAATATCACAGTATGTTATGATCGTTATATTTGTTATTGCTTTTATATTTGTGCTGCTTTTCTTCTTTATTATTTTCCTTATGAAAAATAATGATATGATATTAAGGAGCAACGAAAGATTCAAGATAGCTACATCACAGACGCAGAACATAATTTTCGACTACGATTTTATACATAAGGAAATGAAACTTGAGGGTGATATTGAGATAGTGACCGCAAAACCGAAAAAAGTATATGATTACAATGATGTGCTTGGTTTTTTAAGTTTACTGCATGAGAACGACGGTCACGTCAGACAGCTTTTTATGGGACTCAGGAACAGTAATGATGACGAGCTTAACGGTGAGTTCAGAGTGAAGTGTGTTGACGGATATTATCATTGGTTCAGAATGAAAGTGACTGTGCTTCGTTCTGCCGACGGTACACCTGTGCAGCTGATAGGAAATTTTGCAAATGTTGACGAACAGGTGACGAAAGAACTCAATCTTATAAGAAAAGCGGAGATAGATCCGCTTACGGGAATATTTAACAAGGGTGCTTTTGAAGCACACGTCAATGAATCCATAAGTGCATCAAAGGGAGATTCGGTGAGTGTGTTCTATATAATTGACCTTGACAATTTCAAAGGCGTAAATGATAATCTGGGGCATGCTATGGGAGATAAGGCTCTTACGGATGTATCGAGAAAACTTAGTATCATATTCAATGAAAATGACTACGTAGGAAGAATAGGCGGAGATGAGTTTGCGGCATTCATGGTGCTTCACAGCGGTGTGAAAGATCCCGAAAAGCAGATAGTATCTCATGCCGAGGCCATATGTGCAAAAATGAGGGAGACGTACAGTTCTGAGGAATGCAAGGTAAATATAAGCGCAAGTGTCGGTGTATCGGTATATCCGAGAGACGGAAGCGACTATAAGACTTTATATAAGAGTGCGGATAAGGCACTGTATAAGGTAAAGGAAAACGGAAAGAATCAATACAGCATATACAGCAAAGGTCTTGAAAACGATCCTTGAAATGTCTATATGACGACAATATAATAAAAATGGGGGTATGAACTATGAAGAAAATCAGATTCAACTTGTTTGCACTCATGCTTGCAGTCGTTATGGCGATGCTCACAGCTTGTGCAGGTAACCCGGAAACGCCGAATAACGGCGGAGAAGATACATCTGCCGCAAAAGAGGAAACAAAGAGCGATACCGCTGCGGCAAATTCGGAAGAGATAACTTATCCGCTTACGCTTAAAGTCGGTTATTCCACGAATGAAGACGATCCGAGAGGAGTAGTGCTTAAAAAATTTAAAGAAACTGTGGAGGAAAAGACAAACGGAGATATAATCATCGAGATACACTCAGGCGGCGAATTGGGAAGCGATGCGGAACTTATATCGGGACTGATAGAAAAAAAGGTGGATATGACGGTATCAAGCGCCGGCAATTATGCGGTGTATGCAACAAGAGTAGGTGTTTCCGCACTTCCGTTCTTATTTGAGGATTTTGATTCTGCATGGAGATTCATTGACTCGGATACGATACAGACCGTCGATGATGACCTTGAACAGTACAACATTCATGTGCTTGATTATTTCGATAACGGATTCAGATGCGTTACGACTTCGGAAAGTGTGGGACCTGTTGATTCCGTTGATGATATGAAAGGGCTTAATATAAGAACGCCCGATAATCAGATAGTTATGGAAACCATGTCGGAACTTGAGGCTATGCCTAAGAGTTTCCCTTTTGCAGACTTAAAGCCTGCACTTAAAGACGGAACATTCGATGCACAGGAAAATCCTATACCTGTTATATACAATAACAAACTGTATGAAGAACAGAAATATCTCTCCATTACTAACCACAGCTATGATGCAATGCCGCTTACCATAAGGAGCGACATATGGAACTCCCTCGGCGATGAATACAGGAAGATAATCGAAGATGCCGCCAAGATCGCGGAAAAAGAGGACAGAGAACTTGTAAAGAAGCAGACGGAAGAATATGTAAGCAATCTTGAAAAAGAAGGAATGACGGTTGTTCATCCCGATCTTGAACCTTTCAAGAAAAAGACGGAAAATGTTATGACTGTTTTTGCGGATCTCTATGATGAAGAACTTATACAATTTGTAAAGAATAATACATGAAAAAACGTGGCTGTGAAAAAAAGTTTTCGCAGCCACGTTTTTACGGTAAATTGTCGTTTTATATATCAAGAGTTGATTTGAAAAACTCAACGGAGGTATTCAATACGAGCTCATCGGGGAAATCGGCTTCTTTCAAGAGCTTTTCCGCACGGGAGAAATCTCCGATGGCTGTATGGTAATGGGCATCACTGCCGAGAATGATCGGATAGGAACGTTTTTTACATTCCTTTATAATATCAATGATGATGGATTCACCGCCTTTTCTTGTGCTGTTTGGATCGAGGGAGGCATTGTTTACCTCAAGTACGGTATTGGTGCGAACGGCGGTATCGACGACTTTTTTTATATCTATAGGGTAGCGTGGGTCGCCGGGGTGTCCGATTATTTTCACAAGGGGATTTTCCATTGCACATACAAGGGCGGAGGTATTTGAAACGATGTCGGCAGGTTCTATACAAATTGGGTGCAGACTGGCTATGACGACTTTTACACGCTTGATCTCTCCGCTTTTCAGATCGAGCCTGCCGTCATAGTCCAAAATGTTAAGCTCAACTCCCGAAAGGTGTTCGACACCGTTTATAACGGGAGGAACGGCGGCAAAATTAAAAAAATGGAGGTTTGACGGTGCACCTCTCATTGCAGGGGCATGGTCGGTGGTGGCAATGAGTTTCATTCCGACAGAGGCGGCGTAATTTATATTTTCTGTCAATGTACTGTAAGCATGACCGCTTGAAACGGTATGACAATGAACATCAAGGATATATTTCATTGTTTTTGCTCCTTTTCTTAAACTTTTTTTATTTTTTTGAAATTACTGTTATATGTATGATTATAACAGGCTTGAATAAAAAATTCAAATTTATTTTCAGTAATTACCTGTATACATTTTTCAAAAAATATTGTATAATTTTTTATAACAACAAAAGTCGAAAGGTGAGGTGAGATATACATGAAAGAGTACAGCCGTAAGATAGAAAAGATATACTGTAATTTGTGCGGAGAAGAGATAAAGAAAGCGGATGGCAGCGATATATTTGAAGATCACCTTTCGGTAGATAAAAACTGGGGATACTTTTCAAAAAAAGACGGGGAAAACCATTCCTTTGATATATGTGAGAGGTGCTATGACAGGATAATTGATGGATTCAAAATACCGATCGAAAAAAAATAGGCTGAATATAAGCGATATTGAGAAAATTTTATTTGGGAATTTTGTGAATGGATTTTGAAAAAGAGGGTAAATTGCACAAATAATAATGGAAAATAAAGGGAAAAAAAGTTATTTTAGACATATTAAAAAAACTCTTCCACAAGGAGAATGTTTTGATAATGAGGGTGGTTTTGTGCAAAATTACTTAAAGCGGGTTTGGCGAGAATATAAAAATGCTTGATTTTTTTTTGAGATTATGGTATATTAAAATTGCCATTGGAAATAATATGGCATTAAACTAAAATTTGTTAATTTTTAAAGGAGACGATTAGTGAAATGAAAAGATTTTTAACAGTTGCGGTTGCTACAGTATTAGCAAGTTCTTTATTGGTTGCATGCTCAAATGATGCTGCGAAGGACACATCTTCCGGTACAAGCACAGCTGCTCAGACTGAGGCACCTGTTGAAGTGTCAGAGGCACCTGTGGAAGAAAAAGAACTTGATGCAGATGGTCTTACGGCTGAATTAACCAAACTTCAGGAAAACTATGAGGCTTGTGCAGAGGCAGCTAAAGCAGCAGGCGATGAAGAAGCTTATGCAGCTATCGGCGAGCAGATCGTAAGTCTTTTAGACACAGTAGCTGAAAAGGGCGAAAATCTTACTCAGGAAGATATAGATACTACAGAAGCAGCTATCAAGGAGATCAATGAAGCTCTTGAAGCTTACGGCGGTGCGGTAGCTGAAAGTGCGGCTGATGCACTTAATACACTCAATCAGAATATTGAGGCTGTAGACGGTTACTATGCAGAACTTGAAAAATTCGTTGATGATGCTCATGAAGCAGGTTCTTTAACCGATGAAACTTATGCACAGTACAAGCAGTACGGAAACGACCTTACTTCTTTGGGTGAGGCTATAGGAAATGCTCTTGCAGATGAAAATACCACTATTGATGATGTTAATGCTATGAGCGAAACTCTTACAGGTGTATATGCTGAACTTCAGAAAGTTGCCGAAGAAGTTGGCGCAGAAGTTGCCACTATCGAACTTGTCAGTGCAGCAGCAGAAGAAGCAGCAGCTCAGCAGGCAGAAGCAGATGCAGCAGCTTTAGAAGAAGCGGCAGCAGCAGAAGCAGATGCAGCAGCTGAAGAGGGCGAAGCAGACGCAGCGGCTGAGGAAGAAACAGAAGCTGCTCAGGGCTGATAAGCAGCATAAAATATAATTTACTTATCAAAAAATCAATGTAAGCCGATCGGGTGGTCATCCGGTCGGTTTTTTATATGAAACGCAAAAAAAGTATTGCAGAAAACGCAATATTAAAGTATACTAATATATGATGTTTTTTGAATAAGCGATATGAAATTATACTTGAAAGGAAGATATAAAAATGAAACTCGGTATCGTTGGACTGCCGAATGTCGGCAAAAGTACATTATTTAACTCATTGACACAGGGAGGGGCGGAATCGGCAAATTATCCGTTCTGTACGATAGACCCTAATGTGGGGGTAGTGCCTGTTCCCGATGAAAGGCTCGATGTACTTGGAAAAATGTATAATACAAGGAAGATAACGCCTGCTACGATAGAATTTGTTGATATTGCGGGACTTGTAAAAGGCGCAAGTCAGGGTGAAGGTCTTGGAAATAAGTTCTTATCCCATATAAGAGAAGTAGATGCGATAGTTCATGTGGTGAGATGTTTTGAGGACGGTAATATAGTACACGTTGATGCTTCGGTAGACCCTGTGAGAGATATAGAAACGATAGATCTTGAACTTATATTATCAGACAGCGAGATAATAGAGAGAAGAATAGCAAAGACCGCAAAAGCCGCAAAGGGAGATAAGGCACTTCAAAAAGAAGTGGATATACTTGAAAAGATAAAGGCTGTCCTTGATGAGGGCAAGCCTGCATCGAGCATAAAATTCGATGATGCGGAGGAAGATGAATTCGTAAAAAGTCTTACGCTGCTTACATACAAGCCTGTGCTGTATGCTGCGAATGTTTCTGACGAGGATATGGCAGATGACGGGGCAAACAACAAGTATGTGCAGCAGGTGAGAGAATATGCAAAGGAAGAGGGTTCGGGCGTTTTTGTAGTATGCGCAAAGATGGAAGAAGAGATAGCCGAACTTGACAGCGAGGAAAAAGCGGAATTCCTCAAAGATATGGGCTGTGAGTCAAGCGGACTTGACAAACTTATAGCGGCAAGCTATTCTTTGCTTGGACTTATAAGCTATCTTACGGCAGGCGAACAGGAAGTAAGGGCGTGGACGATAACGGAGGGAACGAAAGCACCTCAGGCTGCGGGAAAAATACATTCTGATTTTGAGAGAGGATTCATAAGGGCGGAAGTCGTGACTTATGATGACCTGACAAGACTCGGTTCGGTGGCTGCGGCTAAAGAACAGGGATTATACAGGAGCGAGGGAAAAGATTATGTCGTTAAAGACGGCGATGTTATTCTTTTCAGATTTAATGTGTGACCTGTAATTATGAGGAGATCATATGAAAAATAAGAAAGTTATTATAATATTTGCTTGTCTTGCAGCGGCACTGCTTATAATAATAGGATATGAATGGTACAGGATAAATATATTGAGGTCAAATGCGGGAGAAGTCGATGCGAGGATCGATGGTTACAATTCATCGGTAAAAGCGGCTTTTTACACATACAACGACAAGGTCTTTTTTTGCAACAAGGATTCCGTGCAGATATTTGACGATAAGGGACAGAAACTTGTAAGCGATACTTATAATATGAATGCTCCGTATATTGTCGGCTGCGAAAATATTGTAGGTGTGAGTGAGCCTAACGGCAGGGAAGTAAGGATATACAATGAATACGGTAAAATGTATGAAAGCGACGACGGCACGGTATTGTCTTTTTCAGTCAACAAAAACGGAGAAAGCGTTGTGATCTTTAAAGAAGAGGGCAGCTACAGGATAGTTATATACAATGGCAAGGGCGAAAAAAGATATGAAGTGAATATTGCCGTTGCAGACGGGATACCAACGATGACGGCCTTATCTCCGAGCGGACGTATACTGGCGATAAACTGCGTTGTATATGATGACGTAAAGATGTCTTCAAATATACTGCTTTTTGATACTGACAGCAAGAGCAGGAATGCTTCAAAGACGAACCGGGAAAACAGCGATGCAGCATCGGAAAAAACACCTGGCGGCAAACTGTATGAGAGCAATGATTTAAGATCGGCAAAAAAACTGGAAAATGAATTATGTGCAGTGATGAAATTCGTGGATGAAAGCAAGCTGGCGGTCGTTTCCGACAAGCAGGCGGCTTGCTATGATGTATCGGCAAGCGAAGAAATGAAGATGATATGGAATTATGAGGTCAAAAACGAGATAGAAGCATTGAATATATCCGATGACGGCTATATAGTACTTGCTTACGGAAAGCCTTTAATAAATAAGGTCGATGCGTATGAAGAAAATACGGTGATATGGTATGACAATAACGGAAACATAACGAACAAATTTGTTTCGGGCAGGGAGGTAGACCGACTTACAAGTGCTTTTGATTCAACGATAGTCTGTGCCGGAAGAAACTTTAAATCCATAAAAAATGAGGGCGGCATGGAATGGGAGTATAACTCGCTGAGCGATGTGAAAGATATGAGGTATGTTACAAGTACAGGCAGAGTACTTCTGGTGTCGAATCGTGAGGCTGTAATAATCAATCCAAGGAATATATACGAAGAGGAAACAACGGAAGAGAGTACGGAAAAAGCAGGAAAAGGCAAAACGAAAAATGATGTAAAGACCGAAGAGAAAACGGAAACAACGACAAGCACCGAAATGGAAGAGATCATAACGGAAAATGCCGCAGAGCCGATAGAAGAGCCTGTGCAGGAGGTAATAGAAGAACCTGTACAAGAGCCGACGGAAGAATATGCGCCAGCTCCTGCAACTCAAACGGAAGAAATGGCTGAAACTCCGATAGAAGAGCCTATACAAGAGCCGACAGAAGAACAGGCATCAGAGCAAAACGAGGGAGCGCAGGCGGTAATTCCGGAAAGTACAGCGGAAGAAGCACCGGCAGCACCGGAGGAAGAAGTGCCTGTTGAAGATAATGTTGAGGCAGACGGACCGTTTATGGGAGAATGATGTATGGCGGATTTTATTAACAAAGCTGATATTGCGGTGATCCTTATGCTGCTTGCAGCTATGATATACGGCTGGAGAGTCGGGATAGTTAAAAATGTCGTCGGGCTTGCATCGAAGATAATATCTTTTATAGCTGCCAGGGCGGCTGTGCCGTATGCTGCACTTATGGTAAGAGCAACACCGATATTTGATATCGTGAGGGACAATGTGAAAGAAAAACTCGGACTTGATACCGTGATGAAGGAGACTACCCAAAGGGCACAGGCAGATCTGATAAATTCTCTTTCACTGCCCGATATGATGAAAACTTCTCTTCTTGAAAACAACAATAATGAGATATATAATATGCTGGGGGTAAACGGTGTAAGCGACTATATAAGCGGATACCTTGCAAATATTATTATCAATGCGGCGATCATGCTGATAATAATGATGATATTCTGGACTGTGATACCGATGATATGCAAAAGTCTTATTTCCCTTGCGGAACTGCCTATAATAAAGACTGCTGACAAGACATTCGGAACTATATTCGGATTTTTTCAGGCGATGTTTATTATATGGATAGTGATGGCTGTTATATTCGTTATGAATATGGGGGGCGGCTGCGAAGATGCTATAAGGGAGATAGAGGATTCATATGTCGCAGTGATGTTTTACGAAAGCAATATCATAAAGGATATTGTTATGGATCTTATGTAGGGAGGGGCGATAATGGAAAAAAATGATGTGGCGAGATTCAGGACTGCCGCAGATCGGGGAGAGGCTGAAATAGTTGAAAAGAAGTCAAGATTTATCGCCTGCGTTTTCCCTGTGGAGAGCGAAGAAGAAGCGCAGAGTATGATAGAGTCGATAAGAAAAAAACACCACAGCGCAAGGCACAACTGCTATGCCTATCAGATAGGAACAAAAAACGAGATACAAAAAGCAAGCGATGACGGCGAACCCTCGGGGACGGCGGGAAAACCGATACTGGAAGTGCTTACGGGAGAAAATGTGAAAAATACTCTTATCGTTGTGACAAGATATTTCGGCGGTATACTCCTTGGAACGGGCGGACTTGTGAGAGCCTACGGGAAAAGCGCAAAGGCAGGTCTTGAAAATGCAGGCATCACAGAAAAGGTGCTTTGCCAAAAAATAAGGATAACGGCTGACTATACACTTTTGGGAAAGATACAATACGAAGTCGGCAAAAGGAATATGATAACGGAAGATACTGTATATACCGATAAGGCTGAACTGACAGTACTTTCGGAATATGCCGAGGCAGACGGATTTATAAAGGCTGTAACGGAAGTTACAGCTGCGGCGGCTATGTGCAAGAAAGAAGAGATCGTGTATATATAGTAAATGATGGTGTTCATAAAAAATTAACAATTAAGAAACAAAAAATTTACTATTATAACTGAAAGTTTTGTTTTAAATTGTTGAAAATTATTTATGAATGTGATAAAATTTACATGAGTAACTTTATGTGTGAATATGTTTTTATACCGAAAATAAGACAGAGAGTTCAATTCTCAAAGATATTATGACTTTGAACGGAAAAGAGGGTATGGATCATGCTTCTTAATTATGCTGTACTTGATGAATACTACAATATTATAAGCGGAAGTCCCGAATTATTTGCATATGTCGGGGCTACTAATTTTATGCCTTTTTTGAAGTTTATACATGAAGATGATCTTGAAAGATTCAAGGAAACACTGAAAATAATAGATGGATCGCAAGAGGATACAGCAAAGAAAGATGTCATAAGAATATGCGGTAAAGATGAAGTATACAACTGGTTTGTGGTCGAAACGAAAAAATACGAGCGAAAGATAAACAACAAAGACGCTTACAGAGTTGAACTGAAAGATGTCAATTCGATGTTTGATGATTTCAAGGATTTGCAGATAAGTAATGCCGAATTGAAAAAATATATATCTATCAATGAATATATACTGTATTCTTACGATCCCGCAAAAGACCGGGTGAAGATGTATTTCATGGAGAAAAACAGGGAAAACGTGCTTTTTGACGGAAGTCTTGACAGATTTGAAGAGCGTGCGATAAGCAGAGGTATGGTAAGAGAGGATTACGTTAGATCTTTCAGATTGCTTATCGGAGATATAAGAAGCGGCAAGGATGAATTCAAGTATGAGATAGTTAATTCCATCATCAACAACGGCAAGGAATTCAAACACAGTATCGTTAAAGGCGGAGCTGTCTATGTAGGCGGCAAAAACGTAAGGGTGTCAGGTACGGTATCAAGAAAGGGATACGAAAACGATCTGATGACCGAAAAAAATATGGATATAACAAGGTATGAGATCGATTCAATGACGGGTCTTTACAATAAGACGGGTATAATCCAGTATACAAAGGATCTTATGAACAGCAGACATATAAGCGATATTGTATTTGCTGTATTTGATATAGATAATTTTAAACTTGTAAACGACCATCTGGGTCATGCTTACGGCGACAAGGTCATAATAAGAACGGCGGAAATATTATCTGCTTCTGTGGGAGAAAGAGGAGAGATAGGGCATTTCGGCGGTGATGAATTTGTTATCGTACTTACGAATATAAGTGAATTTGAGGAAATGAGAACTTATTTCAGGGCGATAAGATCGAGTATCGAATCGGAATTCAGCGGTGTAACGGGAGATGTGAAGATAACTTGTTCTATCGGTTCGGCACATTATCCGACAGATGCGGAAAATTATGATTCGCTCTTTGAAATAGCCGATAAGTGTTTATATCTTGCTAAAGAATACGGAAAGAACAGATACATCATATATGATGAGAGATCGAGAGAACATATATTGAAAAATGAAAGTATCGGCGAGAATATGAGTGTAAGAACGAGCAAACAGAATTACTTTACATTCACTATGACCGAGATGCTTTTTGTAAAGGGCAGAGATGCAATAAATGATGTATTGAACAGGATAGCTGTGGAAATGGGATTTGACCGCATAAAGATATTTACGGGCGAAAATATGAGTCCTGAATACTACTGGGGTAAGATAGAGGAAAGCGATGCCGACGGAATGTATATTTTCGAGGAAAATTATCTCGACATTTTCGGAGATAAGCATCTGAGGATAATACCTACTATCGAGGCATTTGCGGAAAAATTTCCCGAAGTATACAATGAACTGAAAGAGCAGAATGTACATTCGATGATACAGTATCTTATAAAGAAACAAGGTAAAGTAGTCGGTATGATTTCTTATGAACTGATAGAAAGAGGTGTATATCTTTCGGAAAATCAGAAGAATTGTCTGATGATAGTAAGCCAGCTTATTGCGCAGATAATAGCAAGCAGTATGGAAAACAGTGATGCAAAAAGCGATGAGGAAATAATAAAGAATATGAACTACGAAAGTGCGGGAAGCAAGATTGCCGTGAAAACGCAGCAATATGGGTAATGTAAGAGGTAGGATATGCAGGAGCTTGTAAAGAGGATAAATGAACTTGCCGCAGTCGACAAACAAAGGGGACTGACGGAAGAGGAAAAAACAGAGAGGGAAAAACTGAGAAAAGAATATGTGAAAAGATTCCGTGAGGGTTTTAAGAAAAATATACTCGATAATATGTATATAGTCGATGAAGAGGGCAACAAGAAGAAAGTTGTCAAAGGGAAGAAAAGATGAAGAGGATAATTTCTGTGCAGGATCTCTCGTGTGTCGGTAAATGTTCCCTTACGGTGGCACTTCCCATAATATCGGCTATGGGTGTGGAAGTATCTGTACTTCCGACGGCTGTTTTATCGTGTCATACGGCATTTGATGATTTCAGCGTGAAAGATCTTACTGGGGAGATAAAGCCGATAGGGGATAAACTTAAAAAACAGGGGATCTCGTTTGATGCGATATATACGGGATACCTCAGCTCCGAAAAACAGGCAGAGGAAGTCCTTGGGTTCTTTGATAAATTCAAGAATGATGACTGTATTGTTTTTTGCGATCCCGCAATGGCTGACAATGGAAAATTATATACCGGATTTGAAAATGATTTTATCGGAGAGATGGCTAAGGTATGTGCAAAGGCTGATATAATAGTGCCAAATCTTACGGAGGCATGCTTTTTGCTGGGGAAAGAATATAACGACGGAGAGTATAAAAGAGAAGAGATAAAGAAAATGCTTGGACAGCTATGCGAGATTGGGTGCAAAACGGCGGCTGTAACGGGCATTTCCTATGAAGAGGGAAAAGTCGGTGTGGCTGTGTTCCAAAGTGAGATAAATGATTATTTTGAGTTTTTTACGGAAAAGATAGGCTCTGTTTATCACGGTACGGGAGATGTATTTTCAAGCTGCTGCGTCGGGGCGATAATGAACGGATTTTCGATACCGAAAGCCTTTGAGATCGCTGTGAAATATACGGCGCAATGTGTTAAGGCGAGCTTTGAGAATAAGGACAGACGCTGGTATGGGGTGGATTTTGAAACGGCGATACCGATGCTGCTGAAAATGATCGGGAAAGTCTGAAAATAATTTTTGCAATGTGCTTGACATTTTGGAAAATAAAATGTATAATAAAAATACCTGCAATAAGTGAAGTATTTTGCATCACAAAAATACCCTGTCTGATATGTGCGATCAGGCAGGGCATTCTTTTAATCAGAGGCTAAAAGAAAATTTAAGAAAAGCCTGTTGTTACTGCAACTTATCTGTCGATAAACTTGCAGATGTAGTATGTAACTATGCCGGCAAGCAGTGACAGAAAAAATTCCTGTGCTATGTGAAGCATTTTGCATCACCTCCTCCGTTGCCGGAGTATCGTATGCAGCAACAATGAAATTATAGCACAAAATATGACAAAATACAATAAAAGACGATGAATAAAAAATTTTTGTAACGTGCTTGACATAAAGGTTTGAAAATTGTATAATATATATGTAGTAATCCAATGTACTATTTGCATCACAAAAAATACCCTGTCTGATGTGTGCGATCAGGCAGGGCATTCTTTTAATCAGAGGCTAAAAGAAAATTTAAGAAAAGCCTGTGGTTACTGCATTTTAATTGTCAAGCGACTTGCAGATATAGTATGTAACTATGCCGGCAAGAACAGACATGACAAAGTCAAACAGCCAATGCACCATTTGCATCACCTCCTCCGTTGCCGGAGTATCGTATGCAGCAACAATAAAATTATAGCACAGAATATGACAAAATACAACGAAATATATTTGCAAGAAAAAATGCAAAAAAAT
>JAFUUG010000033.1 GCA_017483905.1 Bacillota bacterium | reverse complement strand
TTTACACTTGAAAATGAAGATACACTTAAACTGATAAAGCAAAATTATCATAAGCTCGAAGAAATGCTGAAAGAAAAAGGATATTCGATAAGAAATATCGGATTCGATACGGACAAGGACAGAAAAAATATAATACAGGTATTTAAGGAAGAGAATGACGGTGACAAGCGGTTTTGTTTTGATTTGAGGGTGTGATATAATGGCTGAGGAAAAAAAGAAGATAGATATTCATCAGAAAGCGGTTGCACTGAGATATAAATTCGGAGATGTTGCACCTAATGTAGTTGCAAAGGGTCAGGGATATGTTGCACAGAAAATACTTGAAAATGCACAAAACAGCGATATTCCCGTATACAGAGATGCGAAACTGGTAGATGAATTAAGCAATGTGAATCTCGGGGACAATATTCCGCCTGAATTATACGAGGTGGTGGCACAAGTACTTGTATTTATAAGTGACCTTGACAAGATGGAGGAAATGAAGCGATATGCCGCTAAACAATAAGGAAAAAGGCAACGACGGAGAAGAAAAAGCCTGCGAATATCTGAAAGAAAAAGGATATGAGATAATAGAGAGAAATTACAGATGTTCGGGCGGAGAAATAGATATAATAGCATCTTTCGGCGGATATATCGTGTTTATTGAAGTGAAATACAGGGAAAACGATGAGATGGGTCTTCCGAGAGAGGCTGTCGGAGTGCGGAAACAGAAGAAAATACGAAATTGTGCGCTTGAATATATAGGCGAGAGTGAAATAAATGATATGGATTTCAGATTTGATGTGATAGAGATATTGGGTGGAAATATTGAGCATATAGAGAATGCTTTCTGAGAGGTGCAAGATGAAAGTAAATAAAAAAGGCAATATAGAATATCTTACATTTGAAAATTTTGACAAGACGGGACTTGTAAAGCATTGCTTTTCTACAAGAAAAGGCGGTGTTTCGGAGGGTGTTTACGAAAGCATGAATCTCTCTTTCAGAAAGGACAAGAGGGAAAATGTGATAGAAAATTACAGACTGTTATGTGAGGCGATAGGGGCAGATTACAGAAATGTGGTTTTCTCGGATCAGGTACACGAGGACAGGCTGTATATAGTGACAAAAGAGGACTGCGGAAAGGGTCTTTTAAGAGAAAGCGACATAACAGGATATGACGGACTGATAACGAATGAGAGCGGTGTGGTGCTGACAACTTTTTATGCGGATTGTGTACCGCTTTATTTCCTTGATAAGAAGAAAAAAGTTATCGCTCTTACGCACAGCGGCTGGAAAGGTACTGTAAAGGAAATAGGAAGAAAAACTGTTGAAAAAATGAAAGAAAAATTTGGCTGCGAATGTGATGATATAATTGCGGGGATAGGCCCTTCGATAGGGGTTTGCTGCTTTCAGGTGGATATGCCGGTGGTGGAAGAATTCAGAAAAGCGTTTGAATTTGCGGACATATATATAGTAAAAGATAAGAGTGCAGAGGGAAAATATAAGATAGACCTAAAGGGCATAAACAAAGAGATAATGATGAAGAGCGGAATAAAGGAAGAAAATATAGAAGTTTCCGATAACTGTACAAAATGCAGAGGGGATATGTTTTTCTCACACAGGAATATGGGAAGCGAAAGAGGAAGTCTTGCGGCACTTATGTGCTTAGGAGAGTAAATGGAGGATATTTATGATAGATGTAAAAATAAATGACGGCAAATTTGAAATAAGCGGTACATTTGATTTTGGATATATGGGAACATATAAAGATGAGCAGATAAGTTTTCATAGTGAAGTAGAAGAAGTGAAAGAATGGGATATCGTTGGGGAGATGGAATTTGAATGTGATGAGGAATTTGCGAAATTTCTGACGGAATATTACAATAATTTTGAAAAGAAGATACAGGAAAATATCAAACAGGTGAATGATAATTTTCTTCAGAAGATAATAAGTGGATTCAATGATGTCGGTGCTTTTTTCTGGGAGATAGACGAGATAACGATAAAGGAGAATATTCCCGAAGAAGCCGAAGAAGATTACGGTGTGATATATGACCCTTATGATGATAAGATAACGGAGATAGAAGATGAATTTTATGAAACACCGAATGACGGAAGTATTGAAAAGACCGATGTTGAGGCGTTTATAAGAAAAAGTTTTCCGATGCTGAATTTAGATAGGCTGATACAGGGGGTAGTTCCCGAATATTTGGGTCTTCATGACGGAAGTGTGTCATTTCAATGCTCCGATGATTTCGGGGAAGAGGTATTATGCGGTGCTTATGATGAATTGGACGAAGAGCTGACATTTACCGATTGGCATAATTTTTGATCTTTTTGGGTTTTGAACGGTCGTAAATAAGTGGTGATACAAATGAAAAAGCACAATGTGATAAAGACGGTCGAAGAGGACAGTATTGCCGAAGAACTGGGAATAGAAGAAGGGGATATACTTCTTGACATAAACGGCAATGAGATAAACGATATAATAGATTACAGATATCTGATACAGAACGAATATCTGACGATAGGGATAAGAAAGCCCGACGGGGAAGAATGGGAATTTGAAGTAGAAAAAGACGAATTTGAGGACCTTGGGATAGTATTTGAGAGTGGTCTTATAAACGAGGCGAAGCACTGCTCGAATAAGTGTATATTCTGCTTCATAGATCAGCTGCCAAAGGGCATGAGAGATACACTGTATTTCAAAGATGATGATTCAAGGCTGTCTTTCCTTTACGGAAATTACATAACGCTTACGAATATGAAAGATGAAGAAGTGGATAAGATAATACACTATCATCTGACACCGATAAATATTTCGGTGCATACTACGGATATGCAGCTTAGAAAATTTATGCTGAAAAATCCCAATGCGGTAAATCTGATGGAGAGGATAAAGAAATTCGTTGATGCGGGGATACACCTTAATTTTCAGATAGTGCTGTGCAAGGGGATAAATGACGGAGAGGCACTTGATAAGAGCATAAAAGATCTGAGTGATTTTATGCCGAACGGACAGAGCCTTTCGGTAGTTCCGATAGGGCTTACAAAGTTTCGGGAAAAATTATTCAGGCACGAATTATTTACAAAAGAAGACTGCATAAAGATAGTCGGGCAGATAGAAAACTGGCAGAAGAAATTGAAAGAAAAGTACGGAAGAAGATTTGTGTTTGCTTCCGATGAATTTTATCTGAAAGCGGAACTTCCGCTGCCAAATGCCGATTATTATGAGGGATTTCCGCAGATAGAAAATGGAGTGGGAATGATACGCTCAATGTGGGACGAATTTGATGAGGAATTTGAAGAGATAGAAGCTGATACGAAAGAAAGGCATTTCTCGGTAGTTACGGGAGTCGCGGCAGGGGAGTTTATAAAGAGCCTTTGCAGGAGGATAGAAGAAAAATTCATAAATACAAGGATAGATGTATATGTTGTGAAGAATGATTTCTTCGGAGAAAATATAACGGTTGCGGGACTTCTGACAGGAAAGGATATAATAGGTACGCTTAAAGGGAAAGACCTCGGGGAGAGGCTATATATCCCAGAAAGTGTATTGAAGGCAGATGAAGAAGTTCTGCTTGATGATGTAACGATAGAGGATATGGAAAGGGAGCTTGGAGTAGAGATAAGAGTTTCGATAACAGACGGCAGACTTTTCATAAGACAATTCATAATGGAGGAAGATGACGATGGCAAAGCCGATAGTAGCGATAGTTGGCCGACCGAATGTTGGCAAGAGTACGCTGTTCAACAGGATAGCGGGAGAGAGAATATCAATAGTGGAAGACACACCGGGCGTTACGAGGGACAGGATATATGCTGATGCGGAATGGCTGGACAAGCACTTTACACTTATAGATACAGGTGGACTCGATCTTGAAAGTGAGGACACTATATCAAAGCAGATGGTAAGTCAGGCTGAAATAGCGATGGAGACTGCCGATGTTATATTATTTGTGGTAGATGTAAAGACGGGTGTGACGGACAGCGATATGCAGGTTG
>JAFUUG010000424.1 GCA_017483905.1 Bacillota bacterium | reverse complement strand
CTTTCGGCTATTCTGAACTCCGAGGGAAGCGAGAACCAAAGATACACTAAAATCTACATCAATTTGATGATGGGAAAGAAAGAATGCTCCGATGCCGAAGAATAGTACAAGGAAAATAATCCCCAATTACTCGGATAAATCGAAAACAACCGAGTAATATACACAATCCAACCCCCGATAATTGTGCAGATATTTGTGTAGATTATGGCAAAAAATATGTTGATAAATACTCCGTTTAGAGCGAATATGTGTGTACCGCAAGGGAAAGCGGAAAACAAAAACACGGAGGAAACGAAAATGAAGGAAAAAACAGCACAGCAAATCACAGCAATGAAAACACAGACAATCGGGGTTGAGGTTGAGATGAACAACATCACAAGGAGCATGGCAGCCAAAACGGCAGCGACGGTTTTCGGAACAAACCGCTACGCAGACACGGCGCACAGAAACGGCTACCAAGCATGGTCGGCTTGGGATGCACAAGGCAGAGAATGGAAATTCCAAAAGGATGTTAGCATCGCAGGACCCGACAACAAAAAATGCGAAATGGTAACACCGATACTTACTTACGAGGACATCGAGCTTCTCCAGATGGTCATAAGAGCCTTGAGAAAAGCGGGTGCGGTAAGCCACGCAGGAGTCGGAGCGGGAGTTCACATCCACATCGGAGCAAACGGACACACACCGCAGACACTCAGAAACCTTGCAAACATCATGGCGAGCCACGAAAGCCTTTTGGCAGACTCCTTGAAGCTCGACAGAGGAAGGATAAGCAGATACTGCAAAACGGTCGACCCTAACTTCTTGAAGCAGCTCAACAAAAAGAAACCAAGCACAATGGCAACATTGGCAGACCTTTGGTACGAAACACAGAGCTGCGGATACGGCAGAAACGAGCATTACAATTACAGCCGCTACCATATGCTCAACCTTCACGCAACCTTCACAAAAGGCACGATTGAATTCAGACTTTTTGAATTCAACAGACCTACAGCGGAACGCAAGGGCGGGCTTCACGCAGGACAGCTTAAAAGCTACATTCAGCTTTGCCTTGCACTCAGCCAAATGGCAAAAACGGTGAAAACCGCAAGCCCAAGGGAACAGCAAAAAGAAAATCCCAAGTTCGCAATGAGAACATGGCTTATCAGACTTGGGTTTGTAGGCGAAGAATTCGCCACAGCAAGGGACCTCTTAACAAGAAACCTTGCGGGCGACGCAGCCTTCAGATTTGGCAGAGCCTAAAGGCTCCGCCAAGCTGCCGACCGAGAACAAGGTCGGCGGCAAGGAAAAGCCACAGCAAAACAAAAACGAAAGGATATGAAAGAAAATGAAAACAAAGTACTATTTAGCCTATGGAAGTAACCTGAATATCAGACAAATGCGGTGGAGATGCCCGACCGCAAAGGTCTACGGAACAGCCGAGATACCCGATTACCAATTGCTTTTTAAGGGTAGCAGAACGGGAGCCTACCTTACGATCGAAGAGAACGAAGGCTCAAGCGTACCCGTTGGGGTTTGGGAAGTAACGGAAAGCGACGAAGAAGCACTTGACCGCTACGAAGGTTACCCACGCTTTTACTACAAGAAAGAGATAACGATAAAGTGCCGCCGCAAGGAGACCAACCGACTGAAGACCGTTAAAGCGTTTGTTTATATCATGCACGAGAGCCACAAGCTCGGTAAGCCAACACCAAGCTATGTTGACACCTGCCTTGAAGGTTACTTGGCATTCGGCTTTGAAGAAGAAGCGCTTGTGAGAGCATTGAATTTATCGGAAGGAGAGAAATACGATGAAGATTACGGATACTAAAACAATAAGAATTTGCGGAAAGTGTGGGTGCGAGTACCACGAGCCGCCTGCGACATCAAGATATGACAGCGAGTTGAAGCTCTGTCCCGACTGCGGAACGAGAGAAGCCCTTGAGAGTATCGGAGTTTCCGAAACCGAGCAGAATGAAATATTGAAAACGATACACAGGTACAAAAGAAGCATCAACGAATAAGACAGAACCGATTCGGCAGAAAAACCGTGTTTGCTTTCCCTGCATTGCCGAATTCGGAAGATAAAACAGATAAAGATAAAGGCTGAAATCGTACACAAAACCGTGACGAATTCAGCCTTTATCTTTGTTGGTTTTATGAATCGAAATAAGTTGATATATATCCTCGACAGAGTTACTATACACATACCGCAGGGAAAACCGGGCGGAAACGAATTTCATACTAAATTACTTTCAAAACCTATTGATAAAATAACATATTTATGCTATACTTGTATAGGGTGATTTTGGTATGAATATTAATAAATTTATTATAACAGAAGAAGAATACAATAAAGTTAAAATTGCGGAAAAAAATACAAAAGATAAAAGAATATCAAGAAGATTAAAAGTGATACAGTATAGTTATGAAGGATTAACAAATAAGGCAATAAGTGAAAAATTAGATTACAATGAAGCATACATAACACAGATATTAAAGAAATTTAAAAAAGAAGGATTAGATGAGTTTACAAAAAACAAGTACAAAGCTAATCGCAGCTATATGAGTATCGAAACAGAAGAAAGAATTTTATCAAAATTCGAAGGTGAAGCAGAAAAAGGGAATATAATATCTGTAAAAGAAATACGAAAAGAAATAGAAGAGGAAATAGGAAGAAAGACACCTGATAATTACGTTTATCGATTATTAAACAGACATAATTGGCGTAAGGTATTACCAAGACGTAAACACCCCAAAAGTGCAAGTAAAGAGGAGCAGGACTCCTCAAAAAAATTAAGGAAATTGCACTAAATGAATTGTTTGATAATTCACAAACAAGCACAAAAATAATGTTTCAAGACGAGGCAGGCTTCGGCAGAATTAATGTTCCAAAAAATTGTTGGTGTAAAAAAGGAATCCGCCCAAGTGTTCCATGTCATCATATAAGAGAATATCGATATGCATTTGGTGCTGTTGACCCAATAACAGGAGATAACTTTTTTGCAATTATGCCATATTGTAACACAGAATGTACAAACATATTTTTAGAAAAACTATCAGAAGAATATCCAAATGATAATATTTTATTGGTATGTGATGGTGCAGGATGGCACAAATCAAAAAAGCTAAAAGTACCAAAAAATATAAAAATTATACACATCCCTCCATACACTCCGGAGATGAATCCAATTGAACAAATATGGAGTACAATTCGCACAATGGGATTCAAAAATGAATGTTTTAAAACACTAAAAGATGTTGTGGAAAGACTTAGTGATACAATAAATTCATTAACAAATGACATGGTCAAAAGCATTACAGGTAGACAATGGATTATAGATATATTTTAAAAGTAAATTAGTATAACGCTTCTTTCCTGCTGCTTAACATCCGAAAAGTTTATATGTCCTATTTCCGGTTCCATATTTCTTACCTGCATATCAATGTCACAAAGATCCATAAGCATTACCTCCGCTAATAAAATTCAATAAGTATCCGTGAAGCATCTTTTTTGATAATAAGCTCTCCGTATTCCTCCAAAACACATTTGGGTATGCTGCTTTTTATCATCAAAAATTCACCTGCAAGAAATTCACTCACATAGCTTCTTATGTTAAAATAAAATCTGCCTTTATATCTGTATACATATCCGATATCCGCCTCCGAAACTTTTGCAAAAGCCGATATGTCGTAAATATTATCGGAAACATAGTGTCCGATATCCGAAATATATTTATCAATAGCCATTTCCCGATATTTAAGAGCATCACTCACAAATATATAATTTTGCCTATTTGCATACATCGCAATTATAAGAACTTCCTTAAATTCGTGAAAAGCATATACCATATTACCCGAATTGAAATGATTATATCTGGCAAATACAGTCCTTTTTATTTTTTCTTTTATATCAGACACTATTTTCGCATATAATACAGTTTTGTTTGAAGTATAACAGTTATACTTTGATCTTATTTTGTCTGCCTCATTCGGATAAAAACCAATAATACACTGTTCTACAGTATCAATTATTATCTGCATTTTCCCTCCGAATATCTTTATTTTGTTACTGTTCTGCCTTTGAAAATCGGATTTAAGAGCTGCGTTAAAGATTTACCTTTATAAGCAGTGCTTAAATCTGATTTTCGGAGGGGATGTTGCGAACAGTAACTTCCCCTCCTGACCGACACGCAGCGTAAGCGAAGTGGAGGTCAAGGCAGAACAGCACTTTCTTTTATTAATCCTGAGCTATAATAATTATATTTCTCGCCTTATCGTCCCAACTGACTTTAAATCCCAGCGATTCGGCAAAGCCTCTGAGTGGGATATAAATTTGCTTTCCGACGATATCACATCTCACATCAGCCGTATATGAAGTAAGTCCGTTTCGATATATAACATAATCATTCATAAATGCCGTTACAACTGCATTTGAATTTCTTATGATCACCTCATGATTTATTTCATCATAGCTTGTGACATATCCGAGTTTTTCAAACAAACCACAATCATATCTCACAAGTGTACGATTATTGCGAATTATGAAATTCTCGGATGAAAAGCTTTCTCCACCCGCATAAACAAAGGCTTTGTTATTTTCTGCGGCATAAGTCATTGAACCCATAAGCATAAACGAGATTATTACAGCTATTGATTTTTTTATCAATCCACATCTCTCCTCTCAATTTATTTGTGCTGTGAGAAAAAAATTTTTTTAAATTTTGAAAGTTGTTTTTTTATTTTTTCTTTTTGGCTTTTGGGCTTAAAATCTTTATCCGTAATAGACCGGATAAGGATAGTAGCCGTTTTTTGCAGCCGTATAAATATCTTTTACTGTTTTCTCAAGCTCCCAGCCGTCTGCATCGACCTTTTTATTCGTGTAGTATCTTCCGTTCGGAGCATTATAGCAGTATATCTCCGATGCTTCTGTCATTTGTGTATTGGAAACGGTAAAATTATCTATCGAATTTTTCGTAAACAGATCAAATCCCTGTACCGTTACCATCATACACAGACCTTTATAATTTACAGCCTCATCTTCTGCCCTTTCCGCAAGCTGTACGGGAATAAAAAATCTCTGTTTTGAAATCGGTGCGGCATTGTTTATCATCGTCTGCATACCCTTTATGAGATAGTCATTTATTTCCGAAGAAACCTGCTTATTTGATATTACTGAATAGCCGTCCTCGTAAAGTTCAAGTTTTGAATTCACTCCGGGGCTTAAAACATACTCATTTTTTCTGTTCATCGTTACGGCCGCGATATACTGCGTACCTTCATTTTGATAAATTACGGAGTAAGGCAGTTTTTGGCTGAACCTGTATCCCGTCTCATCTCCGTCATAACGCATTTTAAGAAAATATCCGTCATTTACCGCAACCAAAACGGCAGGCGTATAGCTGTCGATTATTTTGCTATGATATTCGTCAT
>JAFUUG010000423.1 GCA_017483905.1 Bacillota bacterium | reverse complement strand
GACAAGCAGACCATAGTAATTCTTCTCCGTACTCGGAGCATTTGCGCATGAGCGCATTGCATAAAGTCCGGGATTGACCATACTGTTAAAATCTCCGCTTGATATTACGGAATTGGCGGCAAAGTCTGATGCGTGCTTGCCATCAACCATATCTGCATTACCGCCGTTTGCGGGCATTGTTGTCGGCTTATTCGTCAAGTCATTGTAGTTTCCTGTCTTTGCTACAGTTTTCAAGTCCCCGTCAAGCGCATAAGCATTTGGCTCTCTGCCGCCCAGCTTTGCTGCATTGACATTCGTTAAATCTGCACCGTTATTATGTGTATGGTTTGCCGCTGCCTTATTTGCGACCTCTGTATCGAGTATATCCATATTGGCATTTAAGTCGGCAATATCGGCAACATCTCCGTATTCGGGCTTATTAAGTTTAAGATTTTTTGTTTTCTGCAATTCCTACACCTCCATTGAGAAACCGTTTAATGCGAATATTTCCGTTTCCGCACAGGTCACATTTGCATACCCGTTATTCAGCTTGAAGTTTTTGATGTCATTCACTCCGAGACTGTTTACCGCTATGTTTAGTATCTTCGCATAGCTTAATTCTGTCTTTTGGAAATTTATCTGTGCGAGATACTTGAGTAAATCATTTTTTATGTTCATCAATGTGTCGGCAGCGTTTAATGTATTGTCAAGTTCGACTTTTCCCGAAACACTTATCTGCTTTATTCCCGCAGAAAACACCTCGCATATCGCACCTATAGGAGCAGTTCCCGAACCGTCACCATTCTTATTTGGATCGATGTAGTTCTGAACCACAGCGACCGTTGCGGGATCGGCTACATTTCCGTCATCACTGCATATATAAAGGTTCACCTTATTATTGATGTTTGCATCTCTTGTGGCTTTTGCACCGCCAACACCGAAACATTCTCTTGCCCACAAGATATAGTGTGCTTTGTTTCCGCTCGTTGCGGGCATTGATAAACGCAGATAGTATCTGTCCCGCAATGCCTTGTCAGTCTCTTCGTCCGTTCCACCATCAATAGCCGATGGATTTGTAATGCTTTTAACATTGGCATTTGATGTCACCAATGTCGTAACTGTATTTTTATCGGTGTTGCCTATCTCTCCCGACTCCGTTGAAATGATGTAAACGGAAGTGACACCGTTTATTTTCGTATCTTCGGTTACTTCGTACTGCACATTTCCGTTTGAAACAAGCGTTCCGGCATAAACAGTTCCGCTGCCAGTTACATCAATATATCCGCTTGCTTTTTGCACCTTTTTTCTTTTGATGTCAGTCCATTGAGAAATGTAGGCATCAAGTTCGTCGCCCTGCAGGTTTTCAACATTCAGCTTGCTTGCCGTATCTGTAAGAAGTTGTAAAAATTCATATATTTTAATCGCAAATGCCTTGAACATTTCCCAAAGCCAAGTGCCTTTCAGCTTTGAGTATGTACTCGGCATCTCGTCAAGCATATCCTTTTGTATACCCGACAATTCCTCGTTATAGTTCATCTATCTCACCGCCAATCTTTACGGTCTTATTTTCCGCATCCCATTCGATTTCACGATTTACCTCTCTTGCAATATCCCGAACATAGCAATAGGCAGAGCCATTGTAAATCTCGGTATGTATATCAAGTAATTTTCCATCAGCCATAACCCGTTTTCTTTCTGCATTCCAGCCGACTTCAATACCAAGCATATTTAATACATCTCTCGCACGAACAAGATTAAATCCATTGTTGTTCACACCGCTTACATTCTCTTTCGTATTTCCGACCTGCGCCTTTACGGTATGGAATTCAAGAACGGTTCCGTTGTCCTCTTTCG
>JAFUUG010000422.1 GCA_017483905.1 Bacillota bacterium | reverse complement strand
TGATATAAAACCTATTGCGGTATGTCTTGCGGAAAAGCTGCATGGTATTTTTACGGTTGGATTCTATGATGACGGAAGTCTTTATTTTGAAGCTGTTGCAGATGAAGATGATTTTGACTTTGATGAAATAGGGGCACATCTTGAAATAGAAAAATTGAAAAGAGAGCAAAAAGAGATGATAGATTCACTTATGCTGTGGTACAAGATATTCAGAAAGGGAAAATCGAAATGAAGATAGGCAATGTTGAACTTGAAAACAATGTTTTTCTTGCACCTATGGCCGGGGTCACAGATCAGCCGTTTCGTATACTATGCAGGGAGATGGGCTGTGGTCTTGTATATTCGGAAATGGTGAGTGCAAAGGGTATGATGCACAATAACAAAAATACCGAGAAACTATTACAGACAAGTAATGATGAAAGACCCTGTGCTGTTCAGCTTTTTGGCTCGGATCCAGAAATACTTGCGGATATGGCAATAAAAGCACAGGAGTATGCCGATATAATAGATATAAATAAGGGCTGCCCTGCACCTAAGATAACAAAAAACGGGGAGGGTTCGGCTCTTATGTTAAAGCCGCAGCTTGTCGGAAAAATAGTGAGAAGCGTTTCGAGGGCGATAGATAAGCCGCTGACTGTGAAATTCAGAAAGGGGTATGATGAAAAGAATCTGAATGCTCTTGAAATAGCTATGACAGCGGAGGAAAACGGGGCGGCGGCTGTAACGATACACGGCAGAACGAGAGAACAGTATTATTCCGGTAATGCCGACTGGAATATAATAAAAGAAATAAAGAAAAATGTTAAGATCCCCGTTATAGGAAACGGTGATGTCACAAGTCCCGAAAAAGCAAAAGAGATGCTTGAATATACCGGCTGTGATGCCGTAATGATAGGTCGTGCGGCACAGGGGAATCCGTGGATATTCAAAAGAGTAGTCAAATATCTGAAAGACGGGGAATTATTGCCCGAACCTTCGGCGGAAGAAAAAATAAAACTTGCTATGCGGCATTTTGAAATGCTTTCGGAATTAAAGGGTGAATATATCGGACTGAGAGAAATGAGACAGCATCTCGGAAAATATATAAAGGGTATGTACGGAAGTTCGGAAATAAGAATGAAAATAAATACAAGTGAGAGTAAGGAAGAAATATTTGAACTGCTTATGAAGCTTATTTATACTGGTGAGCAAAATAAATTTGCTCACTCAGTATAACTTTATGTACACGGCTGCGATAAAGTAAATAGCCGCTTTGCGGCACGCAGCCGGCACACTCGAAATCGGAAATATTTTCCGATTTCGAGTATAAAAAACAATGTGGTGTGAAAAAGAGGATTTTTCACACCACATTGTTTTTTTATGAATCTTCGAGAAGTTTCTTTGCATCTACATAGCTTGAGATACCTTCGACTACTTTTTTTGCTTCTTTCATTGCAAGAACTACCGTTGCAGGCTGATGAACAACATCACCGCCGGCAAATACACCTTTAAGGGTCGTCATACCGTAAGGACGGTCTTTTGTGATAACATATCCTGCATCGTTTACTTCGATACCCTGTGTGGTCGAGATTATACGCTTGGCAGGCTTTGCACCTATTGCAATGAGGACTTTATCGGCCGGGATTATGAGTTCATTTCCGTTCTGGATAACTTTAAGTCCCGTGAGCTTTCCGTTTTCACCTACATATTCGGTGGATTCGCTGTTCCATATAAATTTTACACCATCGGCAACGGCTTCATCATATTCAAGTTTTGAGGCTGTTATTTCTTCGACACCTTTTCTGTAAATTACGGTAACATTCTTTGCACCGATACGCAAAGCTGTTCTCGATGCGTCCATTCCGACGTTTCCGGCACCGATAACGAGAACATTATCGCCCTCCGAGACGGGAACTTCGTTTCTTGCTACCTTTGAATCATTGTAAAGGGCTACCATACGGAGAAAATAATGGGACTGTATAACACCTGCAAGCTCTTTGCCCGGAATATTGAGTTCTTTTGAAATAGCTGTGCCTGTGCCGATAAATACTGCATCAAAGCCACGTTCGAAAAGCTGGTCGATGGTAAGATCCTGTCCGACTACGCAGTTATTTATAAAACTGACACCAAGCTCGGAGATACGCTTTGTTTCACGACGTACAACATCTTTTGGAAGTCTGAACTGAGGTATGCCGTAAAGAAGTATTCCTCCGGGTTCACCCTCTGCTTCGTAAACCGTAACATTAAAGCCCATAAGAGCAAGATCGCCCGCTACTGTAAGACCCGCAGGACCTGAACCGATTATGGCAACATTTCCTCTTGTCTTTGGAGGGATCTTTTCACGGATAAGTTTCATGTCATAATCAAAATCTGCCGTAAACTGTTCAAGCTTACCGATACGGATAGGCTGTCCTTTTTTATTCAGTATACAGTGACCCTCGCACTGCTTCTCATGAGGACATACACGACCGCATACAGCGGGAAGATTGGTCTTGGCAGCAAGGATAGAACGGGCTTCACCGAAATTTCCCTTTGAAAGCTCATTGATAAAATCGGGAATATCATTTTCGATAGGGCAGCCTGTCTTACATGATGGCTTTTTACAATGAAGGCATCTCTTTGCCTCGGCTATTGCCTCTGACATTGTAAAAGGTTCGCTGTCTAATTTTGTTTCGTCTAAGTGGTTCATGTGCATCTCTCCTTTATTCTATAATCTCCTTTAATTTTGTTAAAAGGAGTTGATTATGCTCTTTTGATAAAATACAGAAGCGAAGAAACTCATAGTCGAGATACGGAAAATCGGAAGCATCTCTTATAACTATTTTATGCTTTATAAGTTTATCGAATATCTCCGCAGCTGTTATATTTTTATTCAGAATTTTAAGTAAGATAAAATTGGATTGAGTATCATATAGTTTTATATTTTTCCATGTGGAAAGTTCGCTTATTATTTTTTTTCGTTCGGAAGATATAAGCTGTTTTGTTTCGTTTATGTAGGCTGTGCCTTTAAACATTTCTTCTCCGCCTACAGTTGCAAGGATATTTACAGACCAC
>JAFUUG010000421.1 GCA_017483905.1 Bacillota bacterium | reverse complement strand
CTACTTCTATACTGTTTCGCCCGAACCTTGAAAAATCCTTTACCAATATGCAGTTTATTTTATAATTCTGTACATCTGTCAAAAGTTCCTGCACCGCAGGTCTTTCAAAGTTTGTGCCGCTGTACCCGTTATCAACATATTCGACCACTTCAGTATCTTCTGCAAGATTTTCGGCATATTTATTTAATAACAGCCTTTGTGATTCTATACTCATACTTTCAACCTTTGTATCTTCAACAGATAATCGCAGATACAAGGCAACAACATATTTAGCCATTTGTCTGCACCTCGCTTTCAAATTCATTTTCAAAGTTATAGGTTATCTCTACACGTTTACCTTTATATGTCACTATTTTGGAAATAAGTTTGTCGATTATCTCCTTTGTAAATTTGCCGCTGTCAAACAACAATTCCAAAGCCCTGTCCATTTCTCGGTAACGGTTATATTCTTGTTCAAAAGCCTTTTTCTTGTTTTCGGCATCGTGCATTTTTTTGACGGCATCCGAAATTTTTTCACCGTAATCCTTACGCATTGTTTGATATTCTTCGGGTGATATTATTCCATATACCAAATTTTCATACAAACTGCTTAAAAAGTTTTGGTTTTGGGATATGAATGTTTTTAACCGCTTTATTTCCATAGTGATCTCGGCGGTTTTGGGTTGGTCTTGTATAGAAGCGGCGAATATATCCTTGTTTTCAATCAATACATCTGCTTGTGCTTTTAGTGATGCCATTATTACTTGCAATAATTCATCTTCGTAAATAATGCCGTTCTCACAACCGCCGCGCTTATATCTTTGGTTGGTAAGGCAGTAAAAATGATATTTACCCGAACGGCTGTCTCTGTGCCTGTGCAACGATCTTCCGCAATGACCGCAGAATATTTTGCCCTTAAATATATTTTCTGTATAAGGTATTATTGTTTTTTGTTTGCTTTTATTTTTCAAGGCTTGCAAACGCTCCTGTGCCTTATCAAACAATTCTTGTGAGATAATCGCTTCGTGGGTGTTTTCAACAACTATCCACTTGCTCTTATCTCGCGGTAACTGCTTCTTTGCTATTGTGTCCGTTTTGCCTTGCACCAGCTTTCCTGTATATATTTCCTGTTCAAGGATATTCCTGACAGTACGGCTTACCCAACTGTTTTGTCCAACAGATTTTTTGGAAGTAATATAACCTTTGTTATATCCGTACACACTGGGTGTAGGTATATTTCTTGCTACAAGTTGTAGGGCTATTTCATTTGTTGACATACCACCCACAAACCATTCAAAAATCATTTTTACTACCGGTGCAGTTTCGGGATTGACTATCAGCTTGTGGCAATCGTTTGGGTCTTTAAGGTAACCGTAACGAGGTCTTGCACTTACATACTGCCCCTCGTGCATAGCCTGTCTTGCCTGTGTCTTTATCTTCTTGCCTATATCCAAAGCATAGGCTTCATTTATGATATTTTTAAGACATATCATAAGGCTGTCATTGCTTTTGAGATTATCGGTATCTATATCATCATTTACGGCAATAAAACGGATTTTATGTTCGGGGAAAAATCTCTCGATATAAAATCCCGTATCTATGATATTTCTGCCAAGCCTTGAAAGGTCTTTAGCGATAACACAATCAATACTGCCTGCGTTTATATCGTCAAGCATACGCTGAAATTCGGGTCTTTTAAATGTAGTCCCACTGATGCCGTTGTCTATATAAGTCCCTGTCGGTTTCATATTCGGGTGCTGTGCGATATAATCATCAAGTATCAGCTTTTGGTTTTCAATAGAATTGCCTTTGTTGTGACTGTCCTCAACCGATAACCTTATATACTGTGCCGTCCTGATATATATTGATGTTTTTATTTCCGGTTCATTGATTACTGCAATATTCTTTCTGCTTTTTCTTGCCATTTATACCGCCTCCGTCATATTTTCGACTTCCGATAACATACGCTTGTAATCATCATCGAAATTAAATGTTATCTGCAAATGCTTCTTATCAAATATCGTTATATTTAAAATAAGCTGAACAACAGTGCTTCGGTCAAGTTCCTCAACATCCGCAAAACGCTTGAAATGCTCTGTCCATAAAGCCTTTTTAGAAGTATTGTTTAAACACTCGTCAAGTTCCTGTTCAAGTTTTGCAAGGGCTTCTCTTAATTGCTCTTCGTCTTTTGAATACGCTGTTTTTAAGGCTTTGTAATCATCCTTGTCGAGAACACCCGAAACAAAGTTTTCGTACAATTTAGCCTTATATTCAGCCTTTTTTGCAAGCTGATTTTGTATTTCGGCTATCTGCATTTTTATTTTCCTGCACATATCGGAGTTTATCGCCTGTATATCAATATTTTTTAAAATATCATCAAGCGAGATAACATTTTTGATATGCTCTTTTATTATATCACTGACACATTTTATCAAATCGGCTTCTTTTATCATATTTCCGCCTTTGCACCCGTTTTTCTTTCCCGTAGGGCAGTAATAATAAAAATATTTATTGCCTTTGTGGGTGACGGTCTTGCGTGTCATACGGTTTCCGCAGCAACCGCATATAAGCATACCCGAAAACAAATGCAGCTTATCTTTTTCGGGTGCTATCCTTGTATCCATTTGCATAAGCCTTTGTACAAGGTCAAAACTCTGCTTGTCGATAATAGCTTCGTGAGCTTTTTCCGTAATGAATATTTCATCATCGGGGCGTGCTGCTAATTTTTTGATTTTATAGTTCGGTGTTCCGACCTTGCCCTGAATAAGTTTGCCTGTGTAAATCTCATCTTTAAGTATGCGTATTATTGTTGTTACCGACCACTTTGAATTTTCCTTATCACAGTAACCATTTCGCGGCAGCGGGATGTTTCTGTCCTTTTTATATTCACGAGGGGAAAGTACACCCATATCGTTAAGGTGTACAGCAATCCTGTCCGCACTTACACCTGCAATACGCATTTTGAAAATTTCCTTTACAATGTTAGCGGCATATTCATCAATGACAAGTTTATTATTGTTATCATCTGCCTTTTTGTACCCGTAAACGGGTGTTGCACCGACATAATCGCCGTTTTTACGTTTTATGTTCAATGCCGTTCTTGTTTTTACGGAAATATCACGGCAGTATTCGTCATTCATAACACCTTTGAATGATACAGACAAGTCATTTGCGACCGATTCTTTCGCCGTATCAATGTTATCGTTTATGGCAATGAAGCGTACACCCAATGCGGGAAAAACTTTCCGCAGGTATGTAAATGTTTCGTTGTATTCTCTGCCCAGCCTTGAAAGGTCTTTTACTATAACGCAGTTTATTTTACCGCTTTTAATATCTTCTATCATTTCCTTGAACGCAGGGCGGTCAAATACAATGCCCGAATAGCCGTCATCGACTTTAACATCCACAACTTCTATATCGGGATTTTTAGCAACAAATTCCTCGATATACTTTTTTTGATTTGTTATGCTGTCACTTTCGCAGTTCCTGTCATCCGTATACGCAAGGCGCACATAATTTACAGCATAGTATTTTGGCATAAAAAAACCTCCTTAAATTTTACGGCATAATCCCGCAAAATCAAGGAGTTTTGTGTTTGAATTTTTGTAGACCCTCTCTAAAAATTATGACTTTGCCCAATTTGCTATAATTCCCGATAACTGCTTCAAACTTCATTGACATAGCTTATTGCTATGCCTGTGGTCGTTTTCATTGTTCTCGAAAATTATATCTGCATTTGGCGTTGCCCTAATTTTTATAGATGCCCTATATTCTGTTCTTTTTCCAAGATTTATTCTAACATAAGTTTGCGGAATATGCAACTGTTTTTACGAAATATTTTTAAATATGTTTTGCAGGCAGTCTTCATAAAAAAGACCGTTTGCGGAATAACGTGACTCCACAATAATATCGCCGCATTTAAAACGATACGGATCCTTTATTTGTCTTATAAACTCTTTGATACGTTCTTTTTTACTCAATTCATTGTCAACATTGAATTCGTTTATATCTGCCAAAGAATCAGTAGGCAGCATTAAATTTTTATTTGTCATAATTTATTTCTCCTTTCTCTTTTCTTGCTAAAAACCCAAAAACATTACGGGCGGCAGCCTGCGAAACTGCTCCATAGGAATCTCACCTTTCCGACATCATCGGAACCGCACTCAATGCCTGCGACGCTTTTAACGCTCGGACTATGACTATGCGGAAGTATCATTGTCCCCTTGCAAGGTCTTTGCCCACAAATAGCATTTGTATTACGGCAGAATATTTATCGCTCGTTCCATAAATTTTACGAAAGTCTTGGCGTATTTGCCGTGCGGCTCGCTTGCAAAGAAATGTACCCGTTTTGTTGCTATACTACATCGCCGTTGTCTTGCGTGTTTTCTTTTTCAAAGTTCAAAATTTTTCAGCTGTGTTACAGCCGTAATTTAACCCTTACACTATATGTCTAAAAAAGGGCATTTTGCGGAGTGATTTTTACAAAAATTCTTTTGTTAAATTATCTTACATCCCAATTACTCGGAATCTGCGAGTAATTAAAAAAATAATTTGTAAATATTGTGTAAATAAAGTTGATTTGCAATCCAATTTACACCCTTAATATTTACCCCTCTACTATATAGATGAAAAAGGGCATTTTGCGGAGTATGATTTTTCAAAAAATCAAATATTTAATAAAATGTTTACAGTTTTTCGCATAATTAAGCTAAATAATTTCTCTCTATATTTATCCCTCCACTAAATGTCAAAAAAAGGGCATTTCGCGGAGTAATTTTGGGGAAATTCTAATTTTCTAATATTTAAAAACTTTAATATTGCTTTTTATAAATTTACCCTTACACTTAACGCCAAAAAAGTGACATTTTGCGGAGTGGCTTTACGAAAATTTTTTGAAAAAAACTAAAAAAGTATTTACCCTTTCACCTAATATAAAAAATAAGGCATTTTGCGGAGCTCTTACAAAAAATTTATAAATATTTTTTATTAAAACAGTCAAAAATAAAGAGTAAGCGTCAAATATTCTGCGTGTTTAAATTTATGCCTCTTCCGTTTATAATTAATCCAAACCACTCCATAGACTAATTTAGATAGTCTTAAATAGTCTATGGACGAAATTAAATGCGGAGGATTAAAATGGAGTCAAAAACGACAACTGCGTTTGCTGCTATAAAGCAAGATGTCAGAATGAGTGAATGGATGAGTCATATCCAAGCACAGAAAGCAAGCGGTATGACGATACAACAATGGTGTGAAGAAAACGGTGTCAATATTAAAACATATTATTATAGGCTGAGGAAAGTGCGGGAGCAATGTGTTGATGTTGCTCCGGCAATAGTTCCGCTTTCTGTGCCGTCACAACAAGGGTCAGATATTGTAATCAAAAAAGATGATCTGCAAATATCGTTGACACCCAATATTCCACAGGATACACTGATTGAGGTGGTGCGTGCTTTATGTTAAACGAATTAACTTCTAATATACAAGTTTATCTGGTCTGTGACGGTTACGATTCCTATAATGCCGTAGTCGGAGTAAAACGCTGCGGATGTTGGACTCATACCAGACGGCATT
>JAFUUG010000420.1 GCA_017483905.1 Bacillota bacterium | reverse complement strand
ATACCGAGCTTATCTCGATCATACCTTTTAATCTTTCGGCTTTCTTTCCGTCAATATCCTGTTTTTGCATCACATTATTTTCACGATAGTAAATATCATTATCTATAATATGATAACAGAAATTACGATAATTTTCGGGTATTATATCATTATTTGGTAAATTATTACCAATTTCCGTATCTTCTTGTGAAATTTCTGCGGAAAATTCACCCTTGATATTTGATAATGCCTGTTTAAGTATTTCGGAAAAGTCGGCATCTTCTTTTGGGTCACAAGTAATGTCAAATCCATATTGACTGGAAACGACTTTTAAATCTCCTGCGACCATTTCGGGATTATTTTTGAAATAGTTATTTATAAATATTTTTGAATTGTTTTCAAGAGATTTTTCCGTATAAAGTTCTTTATCTATTTCGCTGACATTTACCCAATCGGGCATTTGCTCTTTTTCAAAATCTCTTATAGTTTCTCTTTTTTGCAGGAAGATAATATCCGATACAACTTCCGTACCTGCGTTTGATTTAAATGCAGTATTAGGCAATCTGACTGCACCGAGTAAATCTGCTCTTTCTGCAAGGTATTTTCTAACAGAATTATCCTGCTTATCCATTGTTCCTTTACTTGTGATAAATGCCACAATTCCGTTAGGTTTGACTTTATCAAGTGACTTTTTGAAGAAATAGTCGTGTATCAATTCGCCTTTTTTGAAGTCCTTGTCATAAAGCCTATAATTTCCGAAAGGAACATTACCTATCGCAACATCGAATGAATTGCTCTGCGGATTTACTATTTCAAAACCGTTTATTTGAATATCTGCTTTAGGGTATAAGTGTTTTGCTATTCTTCCCGATATGCTGTCAAGCTCCACACCGTATAATTTGCTGTTGTCCTGTAAGTCCTTTGGCATTGCTCCGAAAAAGTTTCCGATACCCATTGCTGGCTCTAATATTTTTCCACCGTTAAATCCCATATTTGATATTGTTTCATACATTGCATTGATTATCGTTGGTGATGTATAGTGTGCGTTTAGGGTAGATGCTCTTGCTGCATCGTATTCATAAGGTGACAATAGATTTTTAAGTTCGGTATATTCCTTTGCCCAAGCTGTTTTGGAATTGTCAAAGGCATCAGCAAGACCGCCCCATCCAACATATTTTGAAAGTATTTCCTGCTCTTCGGCTGTTGCATTTCTGCTTTCTTTCTCTATTTTTTGCAGGGTCTTAATTGCATTGATATTATTTTCATATTTTTCTTTGACTGTACCTATACCCAAATTGTTATCGGTAATGTGGAAATTAGTCGGCTTTGGAGTAATATAGTTATTCTGAGTATCTTGTTTGAGTTTTTCGTCAATGGTATTTCTGTCTAAAACAGAGTACTCCCAAGAATAACCGTTATCGTGCTTGATATTTATTTCCAAATCGCTTTTATATACGATTGTTCCCGAAATGTGATTTCTTCCCGTATCAATTTCGATATGATCTCCGACGTTGTATTCGGGAGTATCTGTTCTTGTGTTTTCCGACTTGTGTTCAATTTGGACACTTTGATTTTCATTTGTATTTAATTCTCTTGTATGATTATCCTGTATATCCTGCGGAACATATACAAGTTCGGAAAAATCAAGTCCTGTTAATCCGTTTTCAAGTATGTCTTCAAGACTGCTATATTTTTCTGTTTCAAATATTTCTCCGTCAAAATCGTGTTTTATTTCAAAATCAACAAGGTCAACGGTTATCTGAACAGGCAGTTCATAGTCGGTCAATGTTGTATACGCTATATTGACATTGTGTAAATCTGTAAAATCAGCATTACTGTTAAACTCTGTATTACAGAATTCATTGATAACTTGCTTTGCTCTTTCAAGCGAATTATTATCTGTTATTTGAATTTCATCAGACTTGTGTTCAATTTGGACACCTTGATTTTCTGATATATCTTCCTGCGGAACATATATGTAAGGGTCATCTGCCATAGTACGTTGTATATCTTCAAATTCTCTTGCTGCTATGGAGATAATATTATCTATTATTTCTGTATTTTCGGGCAATTTGTCAAAGAAATAATTGTAAAAATCTGCAAATTCCATTGTGTTTTCACTTAACATATCATTCATTATTTGTTTTATTTTCTCTTTGACTTCTATTTCTGTATTTTCTCTGTCGCTGTTTCCAACTGCATTGATTACGGATAAGTCGGAAGATGTGCGGTCAATGATCTGCTGAATCGTATTTTCGTTTAATGCTGAATTTATTTCGTTCTGTATCGAGGAAAGCTCACCATTAAAATATTTTTCGTTTACTCTTTCGGCATTTCCGTAAACATTTCTTAAAGCACCCTGATTAAATAAATCGTCTTTAAAAATGGTAATATCTGAATTTTCCATAATCTTTTGTATACGTTCCAAAAGAATTTTTGCATCATAACTGAAATTGTGGAAATCGTGATTAATTCTTACATCTCTAAAAGCTTTTTGAAATGCCGAATTTTCTGTACTTAACTTGTGTTCAATTTGAGTACCATTGTTTTCATCATCAGACTTGTGTTCAATTTGAACACCTTGTTCATCACGTCTATGTTCAAATGTATTTACTTCAAAATCAGCATTTTTAAGTAATTCAATATTTGTAGTGAGTGTATGCTGAGGAATACCGACAATAATATCTCCGTTTGTATTTTTTGCAGTATGAAGATTTAAAGCATTTGCCATTGCTGTTGCTTCTTCGTTAAATGCTTCATAGAAATCTCCGTATCTATACAAATTTATCTGATTGATTTTTTCTTTTTCAATCTCTTTTGATATTTCTTCTATTGAAACAGTATCATCAGCAATCTTTAATTCTTGATTTAATTCAGGTAAATCTTCCTTAACAGCATTTTCGACTTTATAAATATATTCTTGTACCGCATTTAAACTTTCGCTTGAAACATTTTCCGAAACAAATCCGACTACTTCTGCGAGCCTGTTCCAATAAGGCTGGGTATCCTTTTTTTCTCTTGACAATTTTATTATTTCATTTCCTAAATCATT
>JAFUUG010000419.1 GCA_017483905.1 Bacillota bacterium | reverse complement strand
TAAATGTCGATTGGTACTTGCCGCCGCCCTGTGGGTTCATCTCCCAAGCCTTTACAAGACCGCCCGTAGGGTCATAGCTGCGCAGAACTACCTTATTTACCGCATAACCGTCCGCAATGTCAAGCTGTGCGGTAACTTCTACATCTTTATCTTCTACGGCGATACCGTCCTGTTTGCTTTCATCACAGTTTTCAAACTTAAAACTTCTTACCCATATATTGTCGTCCTGATAAGGAAGCGCAAAGATTATCGTCTGGTCTTTGCTATTGCTCTTATCGAGAATAACAGCGTGCTTTACATAAGTTTTTTCGCCGTTTGCAAGGATAAGATTTGTTAAAAGTCCTTCCATACCGTGCGGAACAAGCACATCAAAGTAGCCGTTCGCATCGGTCTGTGTTGTCGGATAATAGGTCTTTCCGTTTATTTCGCCCTTTGCGTAAGGGTCAAGAGTACCTATCGTAATATCCATACCCTGTACAGCCTGATATGTTGAACTGTTGTTTATGTCCAATCTCTCGCTGCTCGGTGTTCTTAAAGTTGATTTAGGTCTTACAACACGTCCGTGTATGAACGTATCGGGAACTTTGCTGTTTACAGGCACAAAGTAATACTTGACCGTTGCCGTCTTATTCTGCACCTCAAAGCTGAAACTGTCGCCAACGTGAACGGTATATATCGGCTGATCGCTTTCTTTAATATTATTTGCGCTGTCGTTATATACCCATACGCAGGTGTAGCCGTCTTCAAGATCTGCCATAAGGTTTACCGTATCGCCTGTTGTGAGGTTGTTTATAGCAAAATCACCTGTTGCAACAGCCGCTTTGGCAGCCTCGACATTTTGGGCTTCGATTTTTTTCAGATATTCCTGATATTCCGGTTCGAGGTAATCCAAAAGCAAGCTTTGTTCATCAAGTCCCGGTATATTATAACTCTCACTTTCATCGACTAAACTTAAGGACAGAATATCTAAATCAGACTTTTTTGAAAGATCAAAAAAATAGCTGTAGTATTTCTTGTCATAGGAATAATAGTAATACTCCGGAAGTTCAAAAACATAATTCACTAAATTCTTATCGTGTGCAAAGTTATCGGAATATAATGCTTCACAAAATTTATCTATTAAATCATTGAAAAAGGTTTCTTTAAACGTGTTGCCGTTATATTGAATATAATAATATAAAAAATCCATCTTAAACGCAAATAATCCATGCAAAGCCGAATCGTATTCCTTTGTCTTGAGTTTCAAAGCAAGCTTTTGCTTAATTATATCCTTTCCGGCGTCAACAACATCTTGAGGTACACCACCGTTTTCAAAGTAAACAATAAGTTTTTTATAATCTTTTGACTTTAGGTAATCTTTAGAATATTTAAAATTGATGTCGCCAATAGGATACTCGCGTGAAAAAGGATTACACATACGAAGATATCCTTCCGGTGACTCATTTGTGAACTTATCTGTCAAACCATTATCTTCAATATATTTTTGATAACATGAAAGCAATATTTTCTCTTTTTGATAATCAGTGTAATGATAACTATCAAGGAACTGCTCTCTTGTTAAAGGCTGAATGATTTTTGTTTTTTGTTTATATTCATCAATCGCCTCGGGGCTGAAAACATTTCCGTGTTCTTTATTCACATCAAGATCTTCAAAAGCGTAAGTTCCCACATAATCGTGAGTAAGGATCACGGAATTATCGTCCCTTGCAAATTCAATGCTAATTGACATATTATCCTTATCAAGACTGATGTCCTCGCCCTGCTTATAAGTTTTTCCACCTGCGGTTATACTTGCAACATGGTATCCCTGATTAGGCGTTATGGAAAGACGTATTTTGTCACCCTTGTACCAAGCATCGCTTTTAAGGTAGTTATAACCGCGACTTCGTAATTGCGTATTTCCTAACTTTACAACACCGTTTGGAGATACATAAATTGTTATTTCTTTTACTTTTTCGGTTCTTTCAAAGTTGGCTTTTGCTGTAAGTGTATATTTTGACTGATCTCCGTTGTAGATATAGTCCTTTATAAAACTGCTGTCAATATCGAAAGCCTCTCCGGAAGATTTTGTAATGCTTTTGTTGTTTCCGATAATGGTAACATCTTTTGCTGCGCAGCCATATTGCCAGCTTGTGCCGGTAAGGGAACCGCTTGCACTGAGATAATTACCTCTTCTGAAAGTTGAACTCGATACAGATGTACTGCCCGGTGTGAAAGTGAAATCCGCATCTTTTATACGGGCATTCTCCGTCGTTCCGTTATATACATGAGCCGTCATTTTATCGGGTGGCTGTGTAAAAAATTTGAACTCGGTATAGTATGCCCTGAAATTTCTTACCTGAAGATCCATAGGGTTGCCGTAACTTTTGTAAACACCCATCCAACATTTTACATTATCCTTGCGCAATTTCTTTTCTGTCAAAGTTTCGGAGGATATAGAGCCGCTTTGCCAATTATTCCAAGTATTATACTTTACTTCCTCATGATCGTCCAAACCGACAAAACTTTGTTGCCTGCTTCTGTATTTTGAACTTTCTACATCGTTTTTCCATTCCCACGCTACATAGTCAACACCCGTAAGGTCTTTATTGATATACCAAGCGGGTTTCCATGTATATGCAGCCAGATTTGACGATTCGTCATAATGCATTGTTTTGTCACTCATAATTGAGAAATACTCCGAACTTGCATCAAGCAATTCAATCGGTGCATCCTCATCGGAATATGCCTTTACCTCTGCATTATCATCTACATTTATAAGCGACTTGTTATCGTCATTTGCAAAGGGAAGTATCTCCACACGGGTCTTATTTCCTGTAATGTTCGCATTATCCTCCGTTTCGGCGGTAATGTCAAAGTACAAGCTTTCCGTAAGTTCTTTTGCTGCAAGATTATCCTTTAATATCGGCACAAATATTTTCTTTTCGGTCTCGCCCGGCAGGAACATTATATCGCCCATAACGGGGGTGTAGTCCTCGTCAGCCTTTGCGGTATCGGCAAGGGTAGACACATAAACATTTACATAGTCGTTTACATTGCCCTCACGCTTTAATACTACCGTTACACCGTCCGAGTCCGAAAATGCCTGATAATTTTCAAGCGCAAAACTTATGTTGCTCTTTTCGATTTCTTCGTCATCGTTGATTATAACATCACTTGCGCTCTGCTCGCCTATCTCCGCACCGTTTGTCGGGTCAAAGAGTGCAAGCTCAAATACTTCCTGCGTTTCGTACACATCATCATCGGTTATCTTAACGTGGATGATTTTGTACGCTTCGCCGTCCTCGAAATCTACTGTGTATGAAAGCCCGTCAAAAGCCTCCGCCGCATCATTCATAAGCTGTACTTGCTCTTTGTTCTTTGTTTCAAAAAGATCGTCAAGCGAATATGTAGCGCTGTCGTTTACGGTAGGTGTGGTCTTGCCCGTAGCCTCGTCACGCATTTTGTGAAGTGCGGAAGTATAGCTGCCCATATCGTCCGAATAAACAACCTCGGCAGTGTCCTCACCGCTTGCGGCACTTTTCGCAAGTTCGCCGTCAATGCTTATCTTATCGGAAACAGTGGTTTCTTCCGTAGTGCTTTCCGAAAGGTAAGTTTCTTTCTCGCTCTGCGTTTCGCTTATCGGTTCGGCAGCCGCCCCCGATACGACATCATCAAGGGATTTAAGCTCAACGCCTGCACCCGATGCAAGTCTGTCCGTTGTGAACAGAATATCCTTGTTTTGTTCTACCTGCGATTCATAAAGTGTCAGATTATCCTCACTCTTTTCAAGATCGTGATAAAAACCAAGCGCATCTCTTTCCTGCAAGATAAAATCTTCGCCGTATTTTGCGGAAATCTCAACCGCCTTTATGTTTACGCTTGTGTCACCTTCCGTGCCGCCTCGCCTTAAAACATAAAAGTCGAACTCCTTACCTTCGCCCGTCGTAATGTACGGCGAAAGCACTTCAAACATACCGTTAGGGTGTTTTGCGGCAAATGCGTCGCTTACCCTAAGCCCCGATACATCGATCTCCTGCTCCGTGTTCGCCCAGACCGCACTCGGCGAGGCGATAGCCATTGCAAGCAGGAGAGCAACAAATCTTTTTGCTTTTCTCAGCATTCCGATCATCTCCTTTTCCGCTGATTTAATAGAATGGTTCTGAAACGCCAAAAAAGCATATTCACAGGGACATAGTTATCCCGTAGAATATGCTTATCTAACGTGAAAATATTAAAAAGGGCGCAGTTATGCCTTTGCGTTGC